>NZ_AEWE02000196.1:0-1665 GCF_000190455.2 Pseudomonas sp. TJI-51 | reverse complement strand
CCTAAGGCGATCCCTGTGGGAGCCTGGCTTGCCAGCGATGGGCCGCAAAGCGGCGCCGATTTTTGTCAGTTCTGCTCAGCCACGCTTGCCTTGCCTTGGCGCGTCTCGATCTCACCAATCAAGCGCTTGGCCAGCGCCGGGTAGTTCTCGTCGAAGTGGTGGCCGCCGGGCAGTTTCATGCGCTCGCCAACAGCCGTGCCATCGGTGCAGCCGCTTTCGTCAGCTTCCTCGACGCCATACACACACACCACCTTGGAGGCAGGCAGCTTGGCCATTTCCGGCCCGGTTGGCGCTTCCTGGCCTTCCTTGCCTAGCCAGCCCTCGACTTCGATTTCGAAACTGCCACTGCGGGCAAAGGCCAGCAGCACCACGGCGTCGATACGCTGCTGGTCTTCGGCCGGCAGGCGGTTGTAGATCGCCGGCAGTACGTCGGCACCGAATGAATAGCCGGCAAGCACGAAGCGCTTGGTGCCCCATTTCTGGCGATAGTGCTGCATCAGTTCGGACAGGTCGGCAGCGCTTTGCTCGGGGGTTTTGTGCTGCCAGTAATAGCGCAGTGTGTCGATGCCCACCACCGGGTAGCCCAGCTTGGCCATTTCGCCGGCGACGTCGCGGTCCAGGTCGCGCCAGCCGCCGTCGCCGGAAAGGAACAGGGTGACGGTATCGGTGGTTTGCCCGGCCGGCACCTCGACGACCGGGACTGGCAGCGCGTTGCCATCGCGGCCGAGCAAGGCCTGGGTCAGTTGCGCCTTGAGCACCTGCGGCAGGTGGATGTCGTAATCGCTGATGCTGGTTTCGGCATTGGCCTGGTCACGCACGAAGGCGGCGCTGGCGTCGTCCGGGTTGTCGTTCCAGGCCACGCTCCAGTGGCCATGCACCGCCGATTTGGGCAACGGCGCCTGGCAGCCGGGCTGCTCAAGGGCAAAGCCTACGGAAATGGCGCGGGCCTTGTCATCGCTCTGCCCGGCCAGCCAGCGCCAGGCCTGGGCGGCACCAGGTCCGATACCGGCGACCACGTCGGGTTTTGCCGGCAATTGCTTCAGGGCCTGGTCCAGCGCCTGTTGCTGCTTGCTGCAATCGTTCGGTGGCAGGATCACCTGCACCAGCTGCGCTTCGCCAGCCTGGGCCAGGTCCAGCAGTTGCTTGTCGCTCAGCGCCTGGTCCTGAGGCACGCCGATGGCCACGCTGACTTTGGGGTGCACGCCTGGCGTCACCCGGGTAATGGGGGTGTCATTGATGCTCATTTGTTCCAGGTGCGCCTCTGGGGCAGGGCGCGTCCACAGCCAGAACGCCAGCCCGCCACCCAGGGCAGCCAGCAACAGGGGAACCAGCAGGTACAGCCAATAGCGTCGGGTCATCAACGTTTCACCAATCCAGTCAGGCCGCCAGCAATGAGGGCGGCAGTGTCGGCCAGTGCCACCAGCGGGTCGAGCCCGGCTGGCACGGCCATGTAGCGGGGTTCCCAGTCCGGTTGGAACTTGTCCTTGAAGCGCCGGAGCCCCTGGAAGTTGTAAAGCTGCTCACCACGGCGGAACACCAGTGAGCCCAGGCGCTGGGTCAATGGCGCGCCACGCCGTGGCTGCAGGCCGGAGAGCGGCACCATACCCAGGCTGAAGCGCCCGTAGTCACGGCTTTTATAGTGCAAGTGTCCCGTCCTGAATAAGG
>NZ_AEWE02000195.1:0-1324 GCF_000190455.2 Pseudomonas sp. TJI-51 | reverse complement strand
GTGTCCCGTCCTGAATAAGGTTTACACCTTCCATCCCGAATTTCCGGAGAGTCAGATGGAGCAAGGTGTAAAGCGCACACAGCGTGATTACTCACTGTCTTTTAAATTGGCGGTGGTTGATCAGATCGAAAAAGGCGAACTGACCTACAAACAGGCCCAGGTGCGGTATGGCATCCAGGGTCGGTCGACGGTTCTGGTATGGTTGCGTAAGCACGGTCGGCAGGATTGGAGCCAGGGGGCTTCGATCCGCGACGAGAGGAGCTGCGCGATGTCTGACCCCAAAACGCTGACTCCAGAGCAGCGGATCAAAGAGCTTGAGCAGCAGCTTGAGCTGATGAGCCAGAAGGCTCAGTTCTTTGAAACGGTCGTTGATGTTCTGAAAAATGACTATGGTGTCTCGGTCGTAAAAAAGCGATCCGGCAAGTCCTCTCGCAAGGTCAAGTCGCAGGACTGAGCATTGCCAGGGCTTGTCAGTTTCTAAGCATCAGTCGACAGGCTTACTACAAACGCAACCGAGCTGCTGATGGCAAAGAGCACCAGGCAGATCGGGTGGTTGAGTTTGTTCAGCAAGTCCGGATGCGCCAGCCTCGTCTGGGCACCCGCAAACTGCACTATCTGCTGCGTTGCCAACCTGACAAACGATTCCAAATCGGCCGAGACAGGCTGTTCCAGGTCTTGGGAGAGCGCCGTTTGCTAGTGCTGCCTAAGCGGGCCTATCACAAGACAACACAGAGCTTTCATCGCTTCTATCGCCACCCCAACTTACTCAAGCCCGGCCCAAGCCAAGTCGTTCCGATAAGACCGGAGCACGTCTGGGTTGCCGACATTACTTACCTGCCCGCACGCAACGGCCCGCTGTACCTGAGCCTGGTAACGGACGCGTACTCCAGGAAAATTGTTGGCCACCACGTCCATGAAAGCCTGCATGCCGAGTCAGTAGCGCAAGCCTTCAAGCAAGCACTACGAAAGCGACGTCGTCGCCAGCCATTAGTCCACCATTCGGATCGAGGCATCCAATATTGCTCGGAGCTATACCAGTCACTTCATCAGCGGCATGGGGTTCAGTGCTCGATGACAGATGGATATGACTGCTATCAGAACGCACTGGCCGAGCGAATCAACGGAATCCTCAAGACGGAGCTGCTGTTGAGCAGTCCTGAAGACCTGGAGCAAGCAAGGCAGATGGTCGATGAGGCGGTGCAGATCTACAACGCAGAGCGGCCTCATATGGCTCTGAAAAACAAAACGCCCGATGCGGTGCATCGGGCGTTTTGAGGCCTATCGGCCAACCTGAACAGGTGTAAACCTATTTCAGGACTAGACA
>NZ_AEWE02000194.1:5522-6493 GCF_000190455.2 Pseudomonas sp. TJI-51 | reverse complement strand
CGAGGCGAGCGGCGAGCCAGCCCCCCCCCAGGCTGCACCTGCCAGCAAGCCGGCGGCAGAGCCTGCCCCGGCGCCGGCCAGCCAGGCGAACGGCGCGCTCGAGCAGATTCTCGGTAACCCTTGGCTGCTGTGGCTGATCGCCGGGTCTGCCATTCTTGTCCTGGCACTGCTGTTGTGGTTGCTGGCGCGCAAGCGCAAGGCTCAACAAGAGGCGGAAAAGCACCTGCGCATGGCGCGGGCGCTGGAAGAAGAGCAGGGCACCGGTTTCGATACCGACACCGAAAGCTTCGACGGCGTCGAAGTGGCCGAGCCGAGCGTCACCTTGTCGCCTGCAGTGGTCGCCGCATCGGCCGCCGCTGCCGTGGCTGCGGGAAAAGTGGCCGAACCGGCTGGCGCCCNNCCGCCTGCCGCAGAGCCACCGGCAGACCCTCACGCCGCGCTGCTGGCGGAGGTCGACCAGTGCCTGGCCGAGGGGCGCCTGAACCGTGCCGCCGATTTGCTGGAGCCTGCCGTGGCCGCTGCCCCGGCCCGTGATGACCTGCGCCTGAAGCTGATGGACGTGTATGCGCGCCAGGGTGATCAGACGGCCTTCGCCGAACAGGAGCGCCAGCTGCAAGACGGCGAGCACAATGGCGCCGCTGTGGCCGAGTTGAAAGAACGCTACCCAGCCATGCTGGGCCTGGCAGCTGCCGGCCTGGGCGCGGCAGCTTTGGCTGCCGAAATGGACGAGCAGTACGTGCAGGAGTTGTTGCACGATGACGCCGCGGCGCCGGTGGTTGCCGATGGGGTGCCTGAGCAGGTGCCAGAGCTCGAACCGCAGGCAGTGGCTGAGCCGGAGGTTGGCGCTGAGCCTGATGCCGGGCTGGACCCTCTCGATGAAGTGCCTATCCTGGACGTCGCCGGCCTGGAGGATCAGGGGCTGGGCGAGCCGGACCTGGACCATGCCTTTGACCTTGGCCTTGGGGAAGACC
>NZ_AEWE02000194.1:0-5476 GCF_000190455.2 Pseudomonas sp. TJI-51 | reverse complement strand
TGCCTGCTGTGGCAGGGGGGCGGGGGGGGCCCGCCGGCCCGGGGGGGGGGGGAGCCGGTGCAGCCAGGTGCGCCGCCAGAAGAACAGCCGTTCGCTCTGGATGAGGACCTGCAAGCCGACGCCGATGCGGATTTCGAAGCCATGCTGGCCCAGGCCGAGCCGCAACCCGCGGTCGACCTGTCGGATTTCGACCTCGATGTCACCGAACCCGTCACCCCCGCTGCTGCGCCAGCAGCCGACACCGCCGCGGGCGATGTGGCTGCCGAGCTGGCGGCCTTCGACAGCGTGCCAGAGTTCGATCCGGTCTCCGAGTTCGATCTGCCCTCGGACTTCGACTTGTCACTGTCGCTGGAAGACGACTCGCCGGCAGACAAAAGCTTTGCCTCGGAACTCGATGACGTGAACGCCGAGCTGGACAAGCTGTCGCAGAGCCTGGAGGCGCCCTCGCTGGAACCGCACTTCACCAGCGAAGATGCAGCCGCGCAGCCAGAGCCGGAGCCGCTGGACGATCTCGACTTCGACTTCTTTTCCGGCAGTGATGAAGTGGCCACCAAGCTGGACCTGGCTCGCGCCTATATCGACATGGGCGACAGCCAGGGCGCACGCGATATCCTCGACGAAGTGGTCAAGGACGGCGACGACACTCAGCGCCAGGAAGCCAAGGACATGCTGTCCCGGTTGGTCTGACGCAAGCGAGGCGGCCATCGGTTACAGTGGACAAGCAACGGCAGCCCTACGCGGCTGCCGTTGTCGTTATAATCCCCGCCATTTCGTACACCCCACAGGTTTCATGCTCTTGGACATCATCGACACCGCCGCCACCGAATCTGCGGCCGAAGGCTACTCCCGCATCGCCCTGGGCGTGGAATACAAGGGCGCACGCTACCGCGGCTGGCAGCGCCAGGCCAGCGGCGTGCCCAGTGTCCAGCAGGCCTTGGAGCAAGCGCTGTCCAAGGTCGCCAACGAGCCGATCGCCGTGGTTTGCGCCGGCCGCACCGATGCCGGTGTTCACGGTTGTGGGCAGGTTGTGCATTTCGACACCCGTGCCGTGCGCGACGAACGTGCCTGGACCATGGGCACCAACTTCAACCTGCCGCACGACATCAGTGTGGTCTGGTCGCAGCCGATGCCGGCTGATTTCCATGCTCGCTTCAAGGCATGCGCCCGGCGCTACCGCTATGTCATCTACAACGACCCGATCCGCCCGGCGCACCTGGCCGAGGAGGTGACCTGGAACCACCGCCCGCTCGACGTCGAGCGTATGGCCCAGGCGGCACAGTCGCTGCTCGGCACGCACGATTTCAGCGCCTTCCGCGCCAGCCAGTGCCAGGCCAAGTCGCCGATCAAGCATATCTACCACCTGCGGGTTACCCGCCATGGCCAGATGATCGTGCTGGACGTGCGCGCCACCGCCTTCCTGCACCACATGGTGCGCAACATTGCCGGCGTGTTGATGGCCATCGGTAGCGGCGAACGCCCGGTGAGCTGGGCGCGTGAGGTGCTGGAAGGGCGTGACCGCCGCGAAGGCGGGGTAACCGCCCATCCCTATGGGCTGTACCTGGTGCAGGTGGAGTACCCCGACACGTTCACCCTGCCCAGGCGTTACATTGGCCCACACTTTTTAAGCGGTTATGAAGGGTTGGCGGACTGACGGGCGAAAAGCCATTTGCTAACATCCGGCCTTTGACCGTTATCATCAGGGTTCGCGTTTCATGAGCTATGTTCGCAGCAAGATCTGCGGGATTACCCGCATTGAAGACGCGTTGGCTGCTGTCGAGGCCGGGGCCGATGCCATCGGTTTCGTCTTTTATGCCAAAAGCCCACGCGCAGTGGACGTGCGCCAGGCGCGGGCAATCATTGCTGAACTGCCGCCGTTCGTGACCACGGTAGGGCTGTTCGTCGATGCCTCGCGGTGCGAATTGAACGAGATCCTCGAAGTGGTTCCACTGGACCTGCTACAGTTCCACGGCGATGAAGCCCCGGAGGACTGCGAGGGCTACCACCGCCCCTGGATCAAAGCCCTGCGGGTGCGCCCGGGCGATGACCTCGAGGCAGCCTGCCAGCGCTATGCAGGCGCTCGCGGCATCCTGCTCGATACCTATGTGGCGGGTGTGCCTGGGGGAACCGGCGAGGCGTTCGACTGGTCCCTGGTACCGGCGCGGCTGAGCAAACCGATCATTCTTGCCGGTGGGCTTTCGGCGGCCAACGTCGGCGAGGCCATCGCCCAGGTACGGCCCTATGCGGTGGATGTCAGCGGTGGGGTGGAGCAGGCCAAGGGCATCAAGGACGCCGCGAAGATCGAAGCCTTCATGCAGGCGGTGAGGCAGGCGTGATGGCAGATGTGACGGCTGGCTGCGCGCCATCGTCCATAGCATTCGCAGCCCTGCCGGGCAGCCGCACCCATGGTGGCGGCAACACAACGCATTAGCGGTGGAGTGGCGCGCTGGAAGCCCCGGCGGCCGCTCCATCATCGTTTCGTAACAGATTTTGAGCTCAAGGGCAGGGCAGGCCGACGATAACGGCCCCGCCTGCCAATACTGGAGAAAAAAAGCATGAGCAACTGGTTAGTCGACAAACTGATCCCTTCGATCATGCGTTCCGAGGTGAAAAAGAGCTCGGTGCCTGAAGGCCTGTGGCACAAGTGCCCGTCCTGCGAGGCCGTGCTGTATCGTCCGGAGCTGGAAAAAACCCTCGATGTCTGCCCCAAGTGCAACCATCACATGCGCATCGGCGCACGCGCGCGCATCGACATCTTCCTCGACGCCGAAGGCCGTGCCGAACTGGGTGCCGACCTCGAGCCGGTCGACCGCCTGAAATTCCGCGATGGCAAGAAGTACAAGGACCGCCTCACCGGCGCGCAGAAGCAGACCGGCGAAAAAGACGCGCTGATCTCCATGAGCGGTACCCTGATGGGCATGCCGATCGTGGTCAGTGCCTTCGAGTTCTCGTTCATGGGCGGTTCCATGGGCGCCATCGTCGGTGAGCGCTTCGTCCGCGCTGCCAACTACGCCCTGGAGCACCGTTGCCCAATGGTCTGCTTCTCCGCTTCCGGCGGTGCGCGCATGCAAGAGGCGCTGATCTCGCTGATGCAGATGGCCAAGACCTCGGCGGTGCTGGCGCGCCTGCGCGAAGAAGGCATTCCGTTCATCTCGGTGCTGACCGACCCGGTCTACGGCGGTGTATCCGCCAGCCTGGCCATGCTCGGCGACGTCATCGTCGGCGAACCGAAGGCGCTGATCGGCTTCGCCGGCCCGCGCGTGATCGAACAGACCGTACGCGAAAAGCTGCCGGAAGGCTTCCAGCGTAGCGAGTTCCTGCTGGAGCACGGCGCCATCGACCTGATCATCTCCCGTGGCGAACTGCGCCCGCGCCTGGCTCGCCTGCTGGCGCAGATGACTGGCCAGGAAACCCCCGAGCAAGCGCGTGAGGCGGCTGCCGTCGCGTGATGAAACAACGATCCCTGGGCGAATGGCTCGCCTACCTCGAGCAGTTGCACCCCTCGGCCATCGACATGGGCCTGGAGCGGTCGCAGCAGGTGCTTGCCCGGCTGGCGCTGGGTAAGCTGGCGCCCCGTGTGGTGACCGTGACCGGCACCAACGGCAAGGGTTCGACCTGTGCCTTCGTGGCCTCGTTGCTGCGCGCCCAGGGGCTCAAGGTCGGCGTGTACAGCTCGCCGCACTTGTTGCGCTACAACGAGCGGGTGCTGATCGATGGCCTGGAGGCCAGCGATGGGCGCCTGTGCGAAGCCTTCGCCGCCGTGGAGGCGGCGCGGGGCGATATTTCCCTGACCTACTTCGAGATGGGCACGCTGGCTGCGTTCTGGTTGTTCCACCAGTCGCAGCTCGATGCCGTGGTGCTGGAAGTGGGTCTTGGCGGGCGCCTGGACACCGTGAACGTGGTGGACGCCGACCTGGCCCTGGTGACCAGTATCGGCGTTGACCATGTCGATTACCTGGGCGACACCCGCGAGCAGGTGGCCTTTGAAAAGGCCGGTATCTTCCGCCCGGGCAAACCGGCCCTGTGCGGCGATCTCGACCCGCCACAACCGCTGCTGGACAAAGCCGCCGAACTGGCAGCGCCATTGTTCCTGCGCGGCCGTGACTTCGACCTGGCAAGCGCCGAAAACGGCTGGAACTGGCGTGGCACTGCAGCCGATGGCGCGCCCGTTGAGCTGAACGGCCTGCCGTTGCTCGACCTGCCGATGGAAAACGCCGCGCTGGCCCTGCAGGCGTACCTGTTGATGGGCCTGCCGTGGG
This sequence comes from Pseudomonas sp. TJI-51, assembly GCF_000190455.2. Lineage (NCBI taxonomy): Bacteria > Pseudomonadati > Pseudomonadota > Gammaproteobacteria > Pseudomonadales > Pseudomonadaceae > Pseudomonas > Pseudomonas sp. TJI-51. Next base: position 1,220 of record NZ_AEWE02000194.1, on the reverse strand, counting down.
ATGCCGCGCAGGTGCGCCAGGCGTTGCTGGATACCCGGATTACCGGGCGTCTAGACCGTCGCCAGCTGGTCTGGCAGGGCCGGCCGGTGGAGCTGCTGCTGGATGTCGGGCACAACCCGCATGCGGCGCAGTACCTGGCCCGGCGCCTGGCGAGCCGGCCGCTGAAGGGGCGCCGGCTGGCGGTATTCGGCCTGCTCGCCGACAAGGACCTGGCAGGCGTGGTCGCGCCGCTGCACGGACTGATCGATGACTGGGCCGTGGCCCCGCTGGACACCCCGCGCAGCCGGCCGGCTGCCGAGTTGGCCGACGCCTTGACGAACCTTGGCGCGGCGGTGAAGTCTTATGCCGGAGTCGACGCGGCCCTCGAAGGGCAATGCGCGCAGGCAACGGCAGATGACCAGATCGTGCTGTTCGGTTCGTTTTTCTGTGTCGCCCAGGCCCTGGCGTGGCTGGAGCGGCATGCCCAGGAGGGTTGAGTAGATGGCAGTGCTGGATAAAGGGATGAAACAGCGCATGGTCGGTGCGCTGGTGCTGGTGGCACTGGCGGTGATCTTCCTGCCGATGCTGTTCACCCGCGAGGACGAGATGCGCCAGGTGCGCGTCGAAGCCCCGCAGGCACCTGCCATGCCCAGCCTGCCGGAAGTGAAGGTAGACCCGGTGACCGTGCCGCAGCCGCAGGAAGTTCCTGAAGCACCGCAGTCGGCGCCGGTGGTGGTCGACGAGTCGACTGCCCCTGCCAGCACGCCCAGCCAGCCGATCACGGCATCGCCGCAGACCCAGGCACAGGCCCAGCCGGCCAAGCCGCAGGCCGCCGCACCGGCGGCCAAGGTCGAAACCAAACCTGCAGCGACGCCGGCCCAGGCTGCGCCATCGAAGATCGACGTCAACGGGCTGCCGGTCAGCTGGTCGATCCAGCTGGCCAGCCTGTCCAACCGCGCCGGTGCCGAGAAACTGCAGCAAACCTTGCGTAGTCAGGGTTACAACGCCTATATCCGTTCGGCCGGCGGCATGAACCGGGTGTATGTGGGGCCATTGATCGAGCGCGCCGAGGCCGAGCGCGTACGCGATGCGGTCAACCGCCAGAACAGCCTGAAGGGCTTTGTGGTGCGCTTCCAGCCTGAGCGCGGCTGATATCGCCGGGGCGGCTTTGCCGCCCATCGCCGGCAAGCCACACACACAGAGAGATCGCATCAGGGCTGGCAGGTGTTTGTCAGAAGATA
>NZ_AEWE02000193.1:0-828 GCF_000190455.2 Pseudomonas sp. TJI-51 | reverse complement strand
AAGGTGCACCCCAGCGGCTACTACGCCTGGCTGGCCGAGCCTCAATCTGCCCGAGCAAAAGAAGATCAACGTCTGCTTGGCTTGATCAAACACGCTTGGCTAGAAAGCGGAGGTGTATACGGCTACCGCAAAATTCACGATGACCTACGTGAGCTGGGAGAGGAATGCGGACGAAATCGAGTCGGGCGCTTGATGCAAGCAGAGGGGTTGCGTTCGCAAACGGGTTATCGCCGTCGTCCTGGGTTTTATGGCGGAAAACCAACCGTGGCCTCGCCCAACCACCTCGCGCGGCAGTTCAAGGTCAGTGAGCCGAACAAGGTCTGGGTGACAGATATCACTTACATCCGCACCTATGAAGGATGGCTCTATCTGGCGGTAGTGCTGGATCTGTTCTCACGCCAAGTAATTGGTTGGTCAATGAAGCCAAGGATGTGCAGCGACCTTGCTATCGACGCGATGCTGATGGCCGTTTGGCGACGCAAGCCACAGCAGCAAGTGATGATTCACTCAGATCAAGGTAGTCAGTTCAGTAGCTCAGATTGGCAAAGCTTCCTTAAGGCCAACAATGTGGTCAGCAGCATGAGCCGACGGGGAAACTGCCACGACAATGCCGTAGCCGAGAGCTTTTTCCAGCTTTTGAAGCGGGAACGGGTTCGACGAAAGACCTACGCGACACGTGACGAAGCCCGGAGTGATATTTTCGATTACATCGAAATGTTCTATAACCCTAAACGCCGACACAGCAGTGCTATGCAGCTGTCTCCAATAGAATATGAGAAACGCTATTTCCTGAGCTTGGAGAGTGTCTAGGAAACCAGGGGCGATTCA
>NZ_AEWE02000192.1:380-550 GCF_000190455.2 Pseudomonas sp. TJI-51 | reverse complement strand
CCCGGCAGGCAGCACACCAGCGTGCGGTTGGCCAGCCCGGCCAGCGCCCGGCTCTGCACGGTCGAGCTGCCGATATCCAGAATCGACAACGCGCGGAACAGCTCGCCAAAGCCATCGACATGTTTGTCCAGCAGGCACCCGACCGCCTCTGGCGTGCTGTCGCGGCCGGT
>NZ_AEWE02000192.1:0-218 GCF_000190455.2 Pseudomonas sp. TJI-51 | reverse complement strand
GTCGTTGTCATAGGAACGGGTGTCGCTGACGGTCAGTACGGCGATGTTCAGCGGGACGAAGACTGCATCGGGTTGGACGCGCACAACAGGAACTCCTTGAATGGCCTTGTCGCCACGCTAAGGGGATGCTCCGAGGGCGTCCAATCGATATGGCGAACTGTTCCATCGACAGGCTCTATCGCTGCCTGGAGGTAGCCTCAGCATCTTCAGCGCCTGTG
>NZ_AEWE02000191.1:0-5396 GCF_000190455.2 Pseudomonas sp. TJI-51 | reverse complement strand
GTGCGGCTGCTGCCGGGCCAGGCGGGCCTGCACGTCCACCGCTGCGGCCTTGACCTTCTGCGCCCAGTGCTGGTCCTGCGGGCACACCACCACAACGCGAAAACCATGATCCACGCCTTCCAGCCGCACGCCTTCGGAGTCATCCACATGCAGGTCGATATCGAAGGCCGAAGGCAGTTTGGACGGGGAATGCGCCAGCCCATTGCGCGCAAGTATGTGCTGGTGGCGGTCACTGTTGACCACCCCGTCCACATGAATGCCGTACAGCAGCAACCAACGGCGGATGTACGTTGGGGTGCGCCCGGACGAGGTATAGATCCAGATGCTGCAGCCCTGGCGGCGCAGGTCGCGAATCAGCTCGCGGGTACCGCTGCGCAGGGGCTCACCGAGCCAGCGGTGGACGAAGCCCGGCAACCTGCTGTGCTCGGCGGCCGCGTGCTCAGGCTGGCAGGCCAGGGTGTCGTCGATATCGAACGAAATGCGCACCTGGCCACGCTTGAGCTTGCGCTCGATGGCCTGCCGCCCGCGCTCTATCAGGGTGAACGGTTGCATCAGCGCCCCCCCGCGCAAACAGGCACCGCGGTGGCGCCCAGGAAGAACTTGCCGGGCGCAGGCGCCTTGGCTTCGAGGAACGCGGCGTACTTTTTCTTGATCTTGGGCAGTTCGTACAAGGCCTTGACACCGTGTTTGGCGGAATTACGTATGACCGAGGACGGGTTGAAGTAGCCCTCGGCGTTGTCCAGCGACAGCACGAATGGCGGCAGCCCGGCACGCATCAGCAGGTAGCTGACGATGAGCGAGCCGGTGCGGTTGTTACCTTCGATGAACAGCTGTGGCTTGCTGAGGATACGTACGTACACACCGGCTGCCCGCTTCCAGATCGAATCGCTGCGGTAGGCGCAATACCAGTTATGCAAGTCCTTGATGCCACCTTCCACATTGTTGAAAAAATGCGCTTCGGTCGCCGCCAGGTGCGCCGCGAACTCCACGCGCCGGGCCGGGTCACGGCCACACAGCACCGTGGCATTGATTTCCAGCATCAGGTTCAGCTGTTGCAGGTCGAACAGGTCTATTCCGCGAGCGACATAGTCGTCAATCAGCGCGTAGCCTTCAACCACATTCAGCAGCACCTCGTCGGTGAACGGGTCCCGCGGTTCGGTGAAGTGTTGGCTCAGCTCGGCAAAACGGCCCTGCACCTCGCGCAGAGCGCGCTCTACCGCAGACAGATCTAATCGACGCATCGGTTGCATTGGAAATCCTGGGTAACACTTTAACCAAAGGTTGTGCGGGCGGTGCTGCCACCTCCCTGGTTGCAGCACCGCCCCCTTGTGCAGCGATGGGTCAGCTGAACTTGCCGCTGATATAGTCACTGGTCAGTTGTTCACGCGGGTTCTGGAAGATCTGCGCGGTCGGCCCCATCTCGACCAGGTAGCCTGTACGGGTCCCCTGGGAAATATCGACCGAGAAGAACGCCGTGGTGTCGGCAACGCGAATCGCCTGCTGCATGTTGTGGGTCACCAGGGCGATGGTGTAGTCCTTCTTCAGCTCGACCATCAGCTCTTCCACGCGGCGGGTGGCAATGGGGTCAAGTGCCGAGCACGGCTCGTCCAGCAGCAGCACTTCCGGCTCGGTGGCGATGGCCCGGGCGATACACAGGCGCTGCTGCTGGCCGCCGGACAACGACAGGCCGCTGACCTTGAGCTTGTCCTTCACTTCGTCCCACAGCGCAGCGCCTTGCAGGGCGTGTTTCACGCGGTCGCCCAGGTCCCCTTTGTAGCGGTTCAGGCGCAGGCCAAAGGCAACGTTGTCGAAAATGCTCATGGAAAACGGGTTGGGCTGCTGGAACACCATGCCGATATAGCGGCGCACCACTACCGGGTCTACGCCCTTGCCATACACATCCTGGCCCAGGAAGTGCACGTGGCCCTCGAAGCGGAAGCCTTTCACCAGGTCGTTCATGCGGTTCAGGCTACGCAGCACGGTGCTCTTGCCGCAGCCGGACGGGCCGATGAAGCCGGTAATCTCGTTCTTGCGGATCGGCACATGGCTGTCGCGCACGGCCATGAAGTTGCCGTAGAAGATCTTGTCCAGCTTGCAGTCCATGACGATGGGGGTGGCTTCGCTGGCCACGGGAGCGGCACGTTGTGCGGTGGATATGTTCAAGATGGATGCTCCCTGTTCTCAATACTTGGGCTTGCCGAATACACGGCTAAGGATGTTGATGACCAGCACGATCATGACCAGCACCAGCGAGGCCGCCCAGGCGAGCTCCAGCTGGTTGTCGAACGGCATGCCGGAGAAGTTGTAGATCAGCACTGCCAGCGAGGCAGTGGGGTTCATCACCGCCAGGTCGCCGTTGTGGTAGATCCAGTAGTTGCTGAACAGCGCGGTGAACAGCAAGGGCGCGGTTTCACCTGCGGCACGGGCCACGGCCAGCATCACGCCGGTGAGAATGGCCGGCAAGCCGGTGGGCAGCACGATCTTGCAGATGACCTGGGCACGGGTGCAGCCCATGCCGTAGGCAGCGTCCTTCATGATCTTGGGGACCATCTTCATCGCCTCTTCGGCGGTCAGTACCACGATGGGCAACATCAGCACCGCCAGTGCCACCCCGCCTGCCGGTGCCGAATAGGTGCCGGTAGTCATCACCACCAGGGCGTAGGCAAACACACCGGCCAGGATCGATGGCAGGCCGGTGAGCATCTTGGCGGCAAACCTTGCAGCGTTGGCCAGCTTGCTGTCCGGGCCCAGCTCGGCAAGGAACACCGCGGCCAGGATACCCACCGGCACCGCGATGGCGGCAGCGATGCCGACCATGACGAAGGTACCGGCCATGGCGTTGCCGAAGCCGCCGCCCATCTCGAACCCCGTCGGCGGCAGTTCGGTGAACACTTCCAGGTTCAGGCGGGCACCGCCGCGGGTGATCAGCATGTACAGCACGGAAATCAGCGGCACACTGGCCAGCAACGCGGCCAACCAGGCCAGGATGGTCAACACCAGGCTGCGCAGGGCGCGGCCTTCGAGCCGGCGCTGCAGGCTGGGCAGCGCGGCGGCAGGGGTTGTCAGGTTGGTCATTGTTTATTCCCCCGCTGGGCGTAGAGCATGATCATCGAGCCAAGCACGTTCACCAGCAGGGTGATGAACATCAGTACCAGTGCCGCATACATCAGCACTTCGATCTCGTTCGGGCCGGCTTCCGGGAAGTTCAGCGCCAGCAGCGCTGCCAGGGTGTTGGCCGGGGCGAACAAGGACACGGAAATGGTGTTGGCATTACCCACCAGCATGGCCAGCGCCATGGTTTCGCCCAGAGCCCGGCCAAGGCCCAGCACCAGCGAGCCAAAGATACCGGTGGCCGCAGAGGGCACCATCACTTTCAGGATGGCTTCCCAGTGCGTGGTGCCCATGCCGTAGGCGGCCTGCTTGGTTTTCATCGGCACGCTGGTCAGCGCGTCTTGCGAAACGGCCGCAATGGTCGGCAGGATCATGATCGCCAGGACCAGTGCGGCCGGCAGCAGGCCGGGCCCGCTGAGGGAGGTGCCAAAAAACGGGATCCAGCCCAGCTCGCTGTTCAACCAGGTGGTCAGGGGGCGAATGGCCGGGATGACCACATAGATGCCCCACAGGCCATAGACCACGCTGGGGATGGCGGCGAGCAGCTCGACGATGGTGCGGAACACCGCGGCAAGCCTGGCCGGAAGGAAATCCTGGGTGAGGAAAATGGCCATGCTGACGCCGAAGAAACCGGCAATCAACAGGGCGATGAAGGCGCTGTAGAGCGTACCCCAGATCGCGGGCAGAATACCGTACTTGCCTTGGTTGACATCCCAGACACTGCCCAGGAGCACGTCGAAACCGTGCTTTTCAATGCCTGGCAGTGCCTTGCGGCCCACTTCGTAGACCAGCGCGAAAACCAGCGCCAGTACCAGCACCACCCCGATACGGGCAAGCGCACGGAAGGTGCGGTCGACCAGAAAGTCTTTCGTAGACGGTGGCTGGCACGCGGAATCGGGATTATCCGGTATGGCAAAAGGTGTGTTCATGGCGTATTCCGGGACAAGGGACAAACACCCCCGGCATGGCTTCATGCCGCTGCCGGGAGCGCCTGGGTGTTACTGGATGTTTGCAGACGCTTTGCGCACCTGGTCGACAACCGATGGCGGCAGCGGGATGTAGCCCATCGAGTCGGCAATTTTCTGGCCCTGGGTCAGGCCGTACTCGACCATCTCACGCATGGCCTTGGCCTTTGCCGGGTTGCCGTTGTCCTTGCGGAAGATCATCCAGGTGTAGGAGGTGATCGGGTAGGACTTGGCGCCTTCCGGGTCGGGCAGGTTGGCGACCAGGTTTTCCGGCAGTTTCACCGCTGCCAGGGCCTCGGCACCGCTTTCGGCATTTGGCACCACGTACTGGCCAGCCTTGTTTTCCAGGGCAGCGAAGTCCACCTTGGCCAGCTTGGCGAAGCCGTACTCGATGTAGCCAATGGCACCTGGGGTCTGGCGAACGGTAGCGGTCACCCCGTCGTTCTTCGGCGATTTGATGAACTTGTCGGTCGCTGGCCAGTTGACCGTGTTGCCCTCACCCAAGGTGCTCTTGAAGTCGGCGTTGATGGCCGACAGGTGCTTGGTGAACACGGCGTTGGTGCCACTGGAGTCGGCACGTACCACCACGGTGATGGGCAGGTCAGGCAGCTTCATTTGCGGGTTGGCCGCGGCGATTTTCGGGTCGTTCCACTGGGTGATCTTGCCGAGGAAGATGTTCGAGTAAACATCGCGCGGCAACTTCAGGCCCTTGGGGTTGCCGGGCAGGTTGTAAGCCAGGACGATTTCGCCGGCGGTCATCGGCAGCAACTGGACGCCTTCGGCAACCTTGGCGATGTCGGCTTCGCTCATGGCCGAGTCGCTGGCGGCGAAGTCGACGGTCTTGTTCAGGAAGTCCTGAACGCCCGCGCCACTCCCCTTGGATTGGTAATCAACGGTAACGCCCGCTGTGTTCTTGCTGAAATCCTTGAACCAGGTCAGGTAGATCGGTGCCGGGAAGCTGGCGCCGGAACCGGTCAGGCGTACGTTTTCAGCAGCAAATGCAGCGGAAGTGGCGCAAAGCGAAACGGCAACGGCGAGTGCAGCAGACTTCATCAGGCGAATCATCGAAAAGCGCTCCTTGTGATGGCCGGCACACTTTGCATCAGCTGTGTTACAGCTTTGTGACCATTGAAAGGCAGGCCGTTGGTTGATCCTGATTCGGACAGGTGTTTGCCACAAGGTATGCAGCGCCTGTTAGAGCGAGCGCCGCCCGCGCGGCGCATCGCGAGCTGCGCTCGCTCCTACGTTTGTTTCGGGCCAGTAAACCCTGTGCCCGATGCGCGCGGCCGTCTTGTTCGTACGACGCGACTTTGCGGCTTT
>NZ_AEWE02000190.1:0-4220 GCF_000190455.2 Pseudomonas sp. TJI-51 | reverse complement strand
CAGCCCTAAGGCGATCCCTGCGGGGCTTGCCGGCGATAGGGCCCCCGCAGGCAACATCTGGTCAGAGCCAAATCGCATCCCAATGCGGATAATCCCCAGCCCTCGCAACAAGAGCCGCCCGCTTGGGGTTCATGACGATATACCGTGCCACATCCTGCACATCCTCCTCACGCCGCACGGCCCGGTCATGAAACCCCTTCTGCCAGAGCTGGCCGCTTCGCCCTCGATGCCTGTTGATCATCATGGTGCTACGGGACTTCACCCTGCGCATCAGCCGCTTCAGGCTGGCCGGCCCGAGCTCGACCAACCAGTGGAAATGGTCAGGCATCACCACCCAGGCAAGCGATCGGGCGCTACCTTCCTCTTCAGCCTGGCGGAACTCGGCCACCAGTAAGCGGGCTGAGCGAAAGTCATTGAAGATTGGGGCTCTTGCCAGGGTGGTGCTGGTAAGCAAATACAACCGACGGGTTTCCGAAAACCGGCCAAGCCGTAGCTGCTTTGAATGGGGACGATCCATGTTCCCTGCCTCTTGAATAGTGGCTCAACAGGCTAGTGGGTAAGGACCTACCCGCGGTGAATCATTTGGTACCCGGTGTTTCCTGTGGCATCGGTGCCTCCTTCATCGCCGGCAAGCCAGCCCCCAGGTACCGTGCCATCCCGCGTGATCTTATTTGTACCAGGATTTTTCATGAAATCCGCCCAGCACCCTTGAGTGAAGCAAAGTGGAAGTGAACAATGTTCTCTTTCGCATTCCCTTCGAGACTGGCCATGAAAACCCGTTCCCGTCCGCTTGCCTGGCTGCCGGCTTTATTGCCCAGCACGGTGCTGGCGCTGTGCAGCGCTGCGGCACAGGCTGAAGCCCCCGCCGAAGCTACCAAGGCCCTGCACCTGCTTGACTACATTGGTGCCGACTACCCGCCAACCGTGAGTGACGGCAAGGTGGTCGACAGCGGCGAATACGACGAGCAGCGCGAGTTCGGCGCGGTACTGGCCGAACTGGTCAAAGGCCTGCCTGCAAATGCCGAGCACGCGGCACTGGAGCAGGGCGTGCAAGCGCTGCGCCAGGCCATCGACCAGCGTCTGGACGGCCCAGCGGTATCCAGGCAGGCCCGGCAACTGGGCGCACGCCTTGCGGTGGCTTATGAGGTGAGCCAAGCCCCGATAATCACCCCGGACCCGGCCCGTGGTGCTGCCCTGTACGCACAAAACTGTGCCATCTGCCACGGGGAAAGCGGCGCGGGCGATGGCCCGGCAGGCGTCGGCCTGGAGCCCGCGCCGGCCAACCTGCGCGACGTCGCCCGCCTTGACCAGTTGAGCCTGTTCGACCTCTACAACACCCTTGCCCTGGGCATCGACGGCACCGAGATGCCGTCCTTTGCCGACCAGCTGGACGACCGCCAGCGCTGGGACGTGGCGGCCTACATCGCCAGCTTCACCGCCAAGCCAGAAGCCGGCAAAGGCGACAAAACCTGGAACATCGCCGACCTGGCCCGCCAGACCCCAGCCGAAATCGCCGCCAACGAAGGTACCGCGGCCGTGGAAGCATTCCGCGCCCAGCGTGCCCAGCCGCCGCAGGTCAAGCGTGGCCCTGCGCAATTGCTCGAATACACCGCCAGTACGCTCGACAAAAGCCTGGCCGCTTACCGCGCAGGCGACCGCGACCAGGCCTATGACCTGTCGGTTGCGGCCTATCTTGAGGGCTTCGAGCTGGTAGAAAGCTCGCTGGACAACATTGATACCCAGGCGCGCAAGGCCACTGAAAAGACGCTGATGGCTTACCGCCAATCCTTGCAGGATGGCCTGCCCGTGGGCCAAGTCGAGCAGCGCCTGGGCGAAGCCAAGGTCAAGCTTGAGCAAGCGGCAAAGCTGCTGGGTAGCGACGGCCTGAGCTGGTCGCTGAGTTATGTCTCAGGCCTGCTGATTCTGTTGCGTGAAGGCCTTGAGGCGATTCTGGTGCTGGCGGCGATCCTGGCGTTCCTGCGCAACACCGGCCAGCAGTCAGCGGTACGCAGTGTCAACATTGGCTGGGGCCTGGCGCTGGTCGCCGGCTTCGCTACCTGGGCGCTGGCCGCCTATGTGATCGATGTCGGTGGTGCCCAGCGTGAGTTGCTGGAGGGCTGCACGGCGCTGTTTGCGGCCGTGATGGTGCTGTGGCTTGGGGTATGGATGCACGACCGACGCCACGCCGCTGCGTGGACGGACTACATCAAGAACAGCCTGGTCAGTGGTGGCGGGCGCTTTGGCTTCGCGGTGCTGGCGTTCTTCTCGGTGTACCGCGAGTTGTTCGAAGTGATCCTGTTCTATGAAACCTTGTGGCTGCAGGCGGGCCCTGCCGGGCACCAGGCGGTGCTGGCAGGCGGCGCCACGGCGCTGGTGCTGCTGGTGGGCCTGGCTTGGGTGATATTGCGCGGTTCGGCCAAGCTGCCCCTGACGCTGTTCTTCAGCATCAATGCGGCACTGCTGTGCACGTTGTCAGTGGTGTTCGCCGGGCATGGCGTGAAGGCGCTGCAAGAAGCCGGGGTGCTGGGCACGCGCCCGGTAGCGTTCTTCGAGTTTGACTGGTTGGGGATTCATCCCGACGTCTACTCGCTGTCGGCGCAGGCGGTGGCGTTGCTGGCCATCGTGTTCCTGTACGGGCGCTCGCGTTTGGCTGAGAAGCGCAGGGCAATCGCCAACTGAAGGGGGCCGCGTTGCGGCCCATCGCCGGCGAGCCAGCTCCCACAGGAGTCGCGCAATCTCGATGGCAGCACGGTCCCTGTGGGAGCTGGCTTGCCGGCGATGGGCTGCAAAGCAATCCCGAGGGTCTCATGCCCATCAGACAGGACAGCAAAGCAATGGCTCACGTACCGCAAACAAGAATACCCGCCACCTACATCCGTGGTGGCACCAGCAAAGGCGTGTTCTTCCGCCTGCAAGACCTGCCCGAGCCGGCGCAGGTCCCAGGCCCTGCCCGCGACGCGCTATTGCTGCGGGTCATCGGCAGCCCCGACCCTTACGGCAAGCAGATCGACGGCATGGGCGGCGCGACCTCCAGCACCAGCAAGACCGTCATCCTGTCGCCCAGCATCAAGCCGGGCCATGATGTCGATTACCTGTTCGGCCAGGTCAGCATCGACAAGGCCTTTGTCGACTGGAGCGGCAACTGCGGCAACCTCTCTGCCGCGGTCGGGTCGTTCGCCATCAGTAGCGGCCTGGTCGACAGCGCGCGCATTCCACGCAACGGCGTGGCCACCGTACGTATCTGGCAGGCGAACATCGGCAAGACCATCATTGCCCACGTGCCGGTCACTGAAGGCGAGGTGCAGGAAACCGGAGACTTCGAGCTGGATGGTGTAACGTTCCCGGCAGCGGAAGTGCAGTTGGAGTTCCTTGACCCGGCTGCGGACGAGGACGGCGCCGGCGGTGCCATGTTCCCGACCGGCAACCTGGTCGACGACCTTGAGGTGCCGGGTGTCGGCACCTTCAAGGCTACCTTGATCAATGCCGGCATCCCGACCATTTTCATCAATGCTGCCGATATCGGCTACACCGGCACGGAGTTGCAGGACGCCATCAACGGTGACCCGCAAGCGCTGCTGCGCTTCGAGGCCATCCGTGCCCATGGCGCCGTGCATATGGGCCTGATCGACCATGTCGACCAGGCTGCCGGGCGTCAGCACACACCGAAAGTGGCCTTCGTCGCACCACCCAGCACCTACATGGCGTCCAGTGGCAAGGCGGTAATGGCAAGCGAGATCGACCTGTTGGTACGGGCCTTGTCGATGGGCAAACTGCACCATGCCATGATGGGCACCGCGGCGGTGGCGATCGGTACGGCGGCGGCCATTCCCGGTACGCTGGTCAACCTGGCGGCGGGCGGGGGCGAGCGCAGCGCCGTGCGTTTCGGCCATCCCTCGGGCACGCTGCGGGTCGGCGCCGAAGCCCGCCAGGTAAACGGCGAGTGGACAGTGACCAAGGCAATCATGAGCCGCAGTGCTCGCGTGCTGATGGAGGGCTGGGTTCGCGTGCCTGGCGACAGCTTCTAACCCACCCCTTTCGCTCGGCCTCAAGCGGGGCCGCTGCGCGGCCCTATCGCTGGCAAGCCAGCTCCCACAGGGAGCGCACCAGGGCTGACAGGTGTTTGCCACAAGATGTCACACGCGCTGAAGATGCAGTGGCGAGCACCTGACAACCCTGGTGCGCCACCCTGTGGGAGATTCCATGGTTTCTGGCAAGGGTAG
>NZ_AEWE02000019.1:0-5699 GCF_000190455.2 Pseudomonas sp. TJI-51 | reverse complement strand
CCTTATTCAGGACGGGACACGGATAACAAAAAAGCCGCCAATTCTGGCGGCTTTCTCATTGCGGCTGGTTGCAGCTTACAGCTGCGGACCAGCGGCCTTGATGGCGTCGGAAACTTCAAACTTCTTGAAGTTCTCGATGAACAGCTTGGCCAGGCCTTTGGCGGCCTCGTCGTAGGCAGCTTTGTCAGCCCAGTTGGTACGCGGGTTGAGCAGTTCGGTATCAACGCCTGGGACGGCCTTCGGTACGTCCAGGTTGATGATGTCCAGGTGCTCGGTTTCGGCACCGACCAGCGCGCCGCTCTGGATGGCAGCGATCACCGCGCGGGTGGTCGGAATGCTGAAGCGCTTGCCAACGCCGTAGCCACCACCGGTCCAGCCGGTGTTGACCAGGTAGACCTTGGAGTTGAAGCCGTTGATACGCTTGATCAGCAGCTCGGCGTACTCGCCAGCCGGGCGTGGGAAGAACGGTGCACCGAAGCAGGTCGAGAAGGTCGACTTGATGCCGCCGCCCGAGCCCATTTCGGTGGAACCGACCAGCGCGGTGTAACCGGACAGGAAGTGGTAGGCAGCCTGTTCGTTGTTCAGGATCGACACCGGAGGCAGAACACCGGTCAGGTCGCAGGTCAGGAAGATCACTGCGTTTGGCTCACCGCCCAGGTTCTTTTCCGAACGCTTGGCAACGTGCTCCAGCGGGTAGGCCGCACGGCTGTTCTGGGTCAAGCTGACATCGGTGTAGTCAGCGTGCTTGTTGGCGTCGAGAACGACGTTTTCCAGCACAGCACCGTGCTTGATGGCTTTCCAGATGACCGGCTCGTTCTTCTCGGACAGGTCGATGCACTTGGCATAGCAGCCGCCTTCGATGTTGAAGACAACGCCTTCGCCCCAACCGTGCTCGTCGTCACCGATCAGGTAACGGCTTTCGTCGGCCGACAGGGTGGTTTTGCCGGTGCCGGACAGGCCGAAGAACAGGGTCACATCGCCTGCTTCGCCGATGTTGGCCGCGCAGTGCATTGGCAGCACATCGGCAGCCGGCAGCAGGAAGTTCTGCACCGAGAACATGGCTTTCTTCATTTCACCGGCGTAGCGCATGCCGGCGATCAGCACTTTCTTCTGCGCGAAGTTGATGATCACGCAACCGTCGGAGTTGGTACCGTCACGCTCAGGTACGCACTCGAAGTTGGCCACGTTGAGCACCTGCCACTCGCCGCGACCCGCCGGGTTGTACTGCTCAGGGTTGATGAACAGGCAACGGCCGAACAGGTTCTGCCAGGCAGTCTGGGTGGTCATTTTCACCGGCAGGTAGTGCTCGGCGGCAGCCCCTACGTGAACGTAGGAAACGAAGTGATCCTGGGCGTTGTTGAACGCCTCGACGCGGTCCCACAGGGCATCGAACTTGTCGGCCGGGAACTTGCGGTTGATCGGGCCCCAGGCGATGGCGTCCTGGGTGGAAGGCTCTTCGACGATGAAACGGTCAGCCGGCGAACGGCCAGTACGGTGACCGGTCTCCACGACCAGCGCGCCGGTATCGGCTAGTACACCTTCACCGCGTTGCAGCGCTTCTTTTACCAGCTCATCGACGCTCAGGTCGGTGTACACGGTGTTATTGGCTTGCGTCATGAGATACCCCATCCGGCCCGAGGCCGAGTGCTCCAAACGTTTTGTAGTTGTTCCGAAAAAACTACTACAGCGAAAAAAGTGGCCGGATTATGCCAGAAAAGCCCAAAAAAAGTAGGCCCCTCCTGTCAGAACTGCGTTTTTGCGCAATTCGACAGGAGATTTTCCTGAGCTTAAACGTTTCAGTGGCGAGTTTCTGAGGCTACGTCCGTGCCGCCGCCGGCAAACATTTGCGCCACATCGCTGGCGTCGAAGAAATAGCGCTGGTTGCAGAACTGGCAATCGATCTCTACCTGCCCACCGCACTCTTGCACCAGTGCCTTGGCGTCATGCTCACCCAGGCTGACCAGGGCATTGCCGGAACGTTCGCGTGAGCAGCTGCATTTGAAGCGCAGCGGCTGTTCATCGAACAGGCGCACGGCATCTTCGTGGTACAGGCGGTGCAGCAGGGTTTCATTGGCTTCTGCCCACTCTTGCGGCTTGAGGGTCTGGGCCAGGGCAACCACGTGCTGCCAGCTGTCTTCGCGCTCTTCATCGTCCGGCTGGCGATCGCGTGGCAGTTGCTGCAGCAGCAGGCCGCGCGCCTTGCCAGCTTCGGCATTCAGCCAGAACCGCGTGTTCAACTGCTGGGACTGAACGAAGTAGTTGGTGAAGCACTCCGAGAGGTTGGCACCATCGAGGTCGACGGTCCCCTGATAACGCTGGCCCTTGACCGGGTCGATGGTCAGGGTCAGGTGGCCGTCGGGCATCAGCTGCGCCAGGCTGGCGTCGGCCGGGATCTGATCCGCCTCGTATCGGGCCATGCCGCGGATATCACGGTCACCGGAGCACTCGACCATCAGCAGCGGGATCGGCCCGGCGGAGCGCGCCTGCAGTATCAGCAGGCCGTCGAACTTCAAGGCACCGACCAGCAAAGCGGTGGCGGCCATCAGCTCGCCAAGCAGGGTTTGCACCGGCTGTGGGTATTCATGACGCGCCAGCACTGCAGCGTAGCTGTCATCGAGAGACACCCACTCGCCGCGCACATCGCGCTCGTCGAAGATGAAACGTTGGGTGAAATCTTTTTCTGGCAAGTCGCTCATGGTTGTCTGGCTATCTGAAAATGATGACAAAATAATGGAAGGGAATCAGTAATCCCATCGCAGAGCGCCTTCAGGCGCTCGTTTCCCTTATAGGAGATAGAGGTATCTTATGGATAATCGACCACTGTTCCAAGCAAGGTGGTCCTGGGGACCGCTGGCAGCCTGCACGCTGCTGCCGATCGCTCTACTGTGTTTCTGGTTATGGCCTTTTGGCCAGATCCTGTGCCTGACTTTCGACGAGTGGCTGTTCCACAGCCTCAATGCACCGTTGGCTGACAACACCACCTGGCGCTATATCTGGACCGTGGGCAGCATGCGCCCGTTCGACATCGTGGTCGGCCTGATCCTGCTGGCACTGCTGATCCGCGGTGATTGGGTGTTCAAGGCAGCGCAGGTTCGCCAGGCGTTTTTCGGCTTTCTGGTCACGCTGCTTCTCTTAGTGGTGATTCGCGCGCTGTTTTCCAAGTGGGTGGATGCCGCGGGCTGGCAACACAAGAGCCCCTCGATGATGTTCGACGACGTGGTTCACCTGAGCGACTACTACCCCCACCTGGAAGCCAAGTGGGAGCTGAAGGACCGCTCCAGCAAGAGTTTCCCCGGCGACCACGCCTCGGTGTTGTTGATCTGGGCATTGTTCATGAGCGTGTTCAGCCGCCGCCTGATGCAGTTCGTGGTGATCTGGGCGCTGGCGGTGCTGTTCATGCTGCCGCGCCTGGTGGCCGGCGCGCACTGGGGGCAGGATGACTACATCGGCGGGTTGCTGATGGCAGTGCTGGCGTTGGGCTGGAGCTATTACACGCCGTTGGCGGCCAAGGGTAGCGCGGCACTGATGCGCTGGACGGCGCCGTTGTTCTCGATTGCTGCGAAATTGCCGTTGGTCGGGCGGTTGGCGGTAGTCCGCTAGACCCCTGGGGGCTGCTGCGCAGTCCATCGCGACACGAGGCCGCTCCTACAGCACTGCCTGCACCCTTGTAGAAGCGGCCTCGGCTATTCGAAGTTCCCATGCAGCTGGTGAATCTGCCGCCGCTGCTTCTTGTTCGGCCGGCCATCGGTAGTTACCCCCATCGCCCCTGCCTTGCGCATTTCGGCTGCCTGCTCCCTGCGCCGCACACTCTCTTTAGTCTCTTCATACAGCGTCTGCGCCTCGGGCGCCCCACGCCGCACCACCGACAACGCCTTCACCACCACGGTGCGCTCATCGAAGCCGGTACGCAGCACGAATTCGTCGCCCACGCGCGGCTCCTTGCCCGGCTTGCAACGCTCGCCCCGGCAATGCACCTTGCCGCTCTCGATCGCGGCCTTGGCCAACGCCCGCGTCTTGAAGAAACGAGCCGCCCACAGCCATTTGTCCAGGCGCACCTTATCGTCGTCTTCGGCTTTTTGTGCCATTGCGTTACCTCGGATTCTGTCTTTCATTGAACTGTACTACCTTCACTTACGGATGCAAAAAGTCCCCGCCGTGCTTACAGTTCACCACCTCATTCGCAGGGTGTGCTTAGTGAAGACATTTGACCATTTGACTGTAATCGGCCTGCGTGAGTGGGTCGCCTTGCCCGACCTCGGTGTGGCCGGGCTGCGCGCCAAGATCGACACCGGCGCCAGCACCTCCAGCCTGCACGCCACCGATATCGAACCCTTCGAGCGTAATGGCCAACCCTGGGTGCGCTTCACCGCCCACCTGGGCACAGTAGTGCAGTTGCGCCATCGCCGCTGCGAAGCACCTTTGGTGAACAGAAAGATCATCCGCAGCTCTAACGGGCATGCCCAGACCCGTTATGTCATTCGCACGCCACTGGCGTTGGGTGACCGTGTGTGGGAGGTCGAATTCACCCTGGCCTGCCGCAAGAGCATGCGCTACCGCCTGCTGCTCGGCTCGAAGGCCCTGGTGCAGGGCCAGCTGGTGGTCAACCCAGGCGTAAAGTACGTGCAAGACAAACCGGCCTTCCCGGCCACCCTTTCCCCTGTCACAGGTGCTGCATGAAGATCGCTGTGCTGTCGCGCAATCCGCGTCTGTATTCCACCCGCCGCCTGGTCGAAGCCGGTACTCAGCGTGGCCACGAAATGGTGGTGATCGATACCTTGCGGGCCTACATGAACATTGCCAGCCACAAGCCGCAGATCCACTACCGCGGCAAGCCGCTGGAAGGTTTCGATGCCGTGATCCCGCGTATTGGCGCCTCGGTAACCTTCTACGGCTGTGCGGTGCTGCGCCAGTTCGAAATGATGGGCGTGTACCCGCTCAACGAGTCGGTGGCTATCGCCCGCTCGCGCGACAAGTTGCGCTCGCTGCAGCTGTTGTCACGGCGCGGTATTGGCCTGCCGATCACCGGTTTCGCCCACTCGCCCGACGATATTCCCGACCTGATCCGCATGGTCAACGGTGCCCCCCTGGTGATCAAGGTGCTGGAAGGCACGCAGGGTATCGGCGTGGTGCTGTGCGAAACCCCGCAGGCAGCCGAGTCGGTGATCGAGGCGTTCATGGGCCTGAAGCAGAACATCATGGTGCAGGAGTACATCAAGGAGGCCGGCGGTGCGGACATCCGCTGCTTCGTGGTGGGGGACAAGGTGATTGCCTCGATGAAGCGCCAGGCCAAGCCCGGTGAGTTTCGTTCCAATCTGCACCGTGGCGGGGTCGCCAGCCTGATCAAGATCACCCCCGAAGAGCGCATCACCGCGATTCGCGCAGCCAAGGTGATGGGTTTGAGTGTCGCGGGCGTGGATATCCTGCGCTCCAACCATGGGCCGTTGGTGATGGAGGTGAACTCATCGCCAGGCCTGGAAGGCATTGAAGTGACCACTGGCAAGAACGTGGCCGGGATGATCATCGAGCACCTGGAGAAGAATGGCGGGCCGAATCAGACCCGGACCAAAGGGAAAGGCTGATTCAAGCCTGCACCGGCCCTAGCGCCGGCAAGCCCACAGGTACTGCACATTTTCAGACCTTGTGCATGACCTGTGGGAGCTTCTATGGTTCCTGGCAAGAGTAGCCGCTGCATCTTCAGT
>NZ_AEWE02000189.1:0-7896 GCF_000190455.2 Pseudomonas sp. TJI-51 | reverse complement strand
GCGCATTTCTTGAGTTCAGCACCTCAACGTGTGGGAGCGGGCGTGCCCGCGAAGGGCTGCAAAGCAGCCCCAGTAACGCTTAACTAACAGGCACTACCCCCCAGCCCCGTTTATAAGTGGCCGTAAAAACAATCCTCGCGCCCCGGGCAACGGCGGGCCGTCTCAGCGATCCCGCGCATCCTTGGCATCTGCCTCGGCGTTGCGCTCATGCACCTTGCGCAGTTGCTCATCGGTAAGCGGCAGTTTCTTGGCCGTGTCGCGCAACATCATCAACCCGCCGACGATGGAGCCAAGGGCTATGATGAGGATCAGCCAGGCATACCAGGGCATTGTCGTTCTCCTTTGATCGGGCCATGGGCAACGCGTGTGTAAAGTTTGAGCAATTACCCGTTCCGTTGGTTCAATTATAGGTGCCCGCCCGTGCCGGGCCAATTCCGTGACCTGCGGGCCCCAAAGCCCGCGCCACTTCGTTTACAATGCGCGCCGTTTTCGACTTGCCAAGAGACCCTGCCATGTCCGCCTGCCAGACGCCCCTGATCGTCGCCCTGGATTTCCCGACCCGTGATGCCGCCCTGAAGCTGGCTGACCAGCTTGACCCTGCGCTGTGCCGGGTAAAGGTGGGCAAAGAGCTGTTCACCAGCAGCGCTTCGGGCATTGTTGAAACCCTGTGCGCCAAGGGCTTCGAAGTGTTCCTCGACCTCAAGTTCCACGACATCCCCAACACCACGGCCATGGCGGTAAAGGCAGCGGCCGAAATGGGGGTGTGGATGGTCAACGTGCATTGCTCCGGTGGCCTGCGCATGATGGCGGCCTGCCGCGAAGAACTGGCCAAGCGCAGCGGCCCGCAGCCGTTGCTGATTGGCGTGACCGTGCTGACCAGCATGGAACGTGAAGACCTGGCCGACATCGGCCTGGATGTAGACCCGCAAGAGCAGGTATTGCGACTGGCGGCATTGGCGCAGAAAGCGGGCATGGACGGGCTGGTTTGCTCGGCGCTGGAGGCCCCAGCCTTGAAGGCGGCGCACCCCGCGCTGCAGCTGGTGACCCCGGGTATTCGCCCAGCGGGTAGCGCGCAGGATGACCAGCGCCGCATCCTCACACCGCGCCAAGCGCTGGATGCCGGCTCGGATTACCTGGTGATCGGCCGGCCCATCAGCCAAGCGGCAAACCCTGGCCAGGCGCTGTCAGCCGTTGTTGCCGAAATTCGCAACTGAGTGCCGAGCCATCGTTGGGCTGAAGCCTTGCGCGTTAGGCGCTCTGTTCACATGCCTGTGTTACGGTCACATCGAGTAAGCAGCCCGTGAGTTCCCCACTCTTGTCGAGAACGTCAATGTCAGCCGATGTATTAGTCGAATCCCCGGCCCAGCGCTGGGGAAGGAAGGTCAACAGCTATGTTCTCCCTTTGGGTTGGCTGGTCATGCTCACGGGCATGTTCTGGGTGGGGGAACGTTCTCTCTACCACAAGCTGTTCTATATCCTGCTGGCAGTGCCAACCTTGGTGGCGCTGCTATTGCAGCCGGCAATGCTGAAAAAGCTGGCCGGCAATCCTTTATTCATCGCATTCCTGGTGTTTTGTGCGTACACCATGCTGAGCATTGCATGGTCGGACTCGGCCAACTCCGCAGGGAGCTTGCTGAAAAGGCCGTTGTACATCGCCATGGTGCTGCTATCGGCAGGCATGATCAGCCTGCATGCCCCAGCCCATCTTCAGCAGTGCGTGCGCATCGCTGCAACTCTGGTAGGGATAGCGGCGGCCCTGTACCTCGGCTATTTCCTGCTTTACCAACGGCCAGCGGGTGCCAGCCGGCTGGAAGGTTACGGGGCCCTGTACAACCCTCTACTAACCGCTCATGTGCTGGGCGCTTTCACAGCCGTATGGCTGGCGTACTGGTTCCAGGCAAAACGCGTGCTCGACCCGATGTCGCTGGTGTGGCTGGCGATCCTGGGCGCCACGGTAGTAGCCACAGGTTCACGGACACCTTTGATGGGCCTGGGCGCGGCATTGGCGTGGCTGATTATCGTCGGCGACCGTAAACGCGGTCTGTTGGCGCTGGCTGCAGTGTTGGTCGCGCTGCTGGGCATGGTGGTGGTCTACCCGGAGGCCATCACGCAGCGGGGCTTGTCCTATCGCCCGGCCATTTGGCTGGAGGCGCTGCGCCAGATTGGCGAGCATCCGTGGCTGGGGCATGGTTACGACACGCCCATGACCGTGATTATTCCGGGCCTCGCGCAAACGCTTGCCGACCCCCATAACATCGAGTTGGGCGTGCTGTACGCGGGCGGGGTGGTGGGCCTGGTGCTGTGGATGACGATCTACAGCCTGGCCATGTACTTCTGCTGGAATTATCGCAAGCACCCTGGCGTAACGCTGGCTGCCACCTGGCTGATCTTCGGGTTTGTTTCGGGCCTGACTGAAGGCAGTGCATTCATGTCACGCCCGAAAGAGCATTGGTTTCTGATCTGGATTCCGTTGGCGCTGGTCTACGGGCAGTCACTGATCCATTGGCAGCGCGGCCGCGTTACTTAAGACCAGAGCAACCGCCACAGCCCGCGCAGGGTCTTGCGGTTCCAGTACCTGAGCGGGATTTGCGCAAGCATTTCCCGGCTCAGCGCTTTGTCCCGGTTGGCGTACTTCAATAGCATGGAGTTGCGGAATTTCATGCAAACCTGCTCGTACTGCGGGTGGTCGCTGAACACTGCAAAGGTTCGCAGTACGTTATCAACCATGAAGCGGCCGTTCTTGAAGGTATTGGTAGGGTGGTCACGGTACTGCGCCAGTACTTCACCCAACACGTCGATGTAATAACCGGCCCGAGCAATCGACAACTCGATGTAAACGTCTTCCAGGCGGATATCCGGGTTGAAGCCACCTACCTTTTCCAGGGCCTCACGGCGCAGCATCAAAGTGGCTGCCATGGGCCCTGGCTTGCGGTCGAGGAACAAGTCGTCGAAGTCCAGGCGGCGGAAGGGCAGGTTGCGGTTGCGCTGCTCACGGGCACCCATCACCTTGCCGTCCTGGTCGATGGTTTCGATGTTGGCTGAGCAAATTCCCACCTCGGGCTTGCCCTGCATATACGCCACCTGGGTGGCGATACGGTGCGCAAGCATGATGTCGTCAGAGCCAAAAGGCACTATCAGGTCGCCCTTGGCTTGCGCGATCGCATCGTTGAGGGTGCGTGCCAGGCCCTGGTTGGCCTGCAGGCGTAGGTAGAAACCGTGCTGCTGCTGCAAACGCTTGAGCAATGCGGGGCTGTCGTCCTTGGAACCGTCATCGATCACCAGAAGCTCGATATTCTTGTAGGTCTGGTTGATGACGCTCATGATGCTGGCTTCGATGTAGCGCGCATGGTTGTAAGACGCGATGATCACTGTCACCAACGGATTGTCAGTAACGGCGTGATTCTCAGAACACATTTCAAACCCCTAGCGTTGATCCGTTTTGTCTGACGCTTAGGTGCAGACTGCCTGTTTGCCCAGGCCTGAAGTGATGGTAATCCAATGTCTTGCTCAGGCTTTACCCATTCTAAATGAAGGGGCAACGAAGGGATACGGCAGGTATCGGACAGGCAAGGTCAACCTGTGAATCCGGTACGCCGAAGGGTGCTGCAATTCGCGGCGCCAGCAGGGCCACGGGCGCCTGCTGAGCGTGCGGGAATGAGGGGGGCTGTGCTGCGCAGCCCGGCGTGAAGCCAGGCCGCAACTTCCGGGGGCTGCGCATTCGGGTAGGGTTAAACCTTCAGCACCAACTTGCCGAAATTCTCACCGTTGAACAGCTTCAGCAAGGTCTCTGGGAAGGTCTCCAGCCCCTCCACCACATCTTCCTTGCTTTTCACCTGCCCGTTGGCCAGCCACCCGGCAATTTCCTGTGCGGCCTTGCCGTACTCCTTGGTGTGGTCCATCACCACAAAACCTTCCATGCGCGCGCGGTTCACCAGCAATGCCAGGTAGTTAGCCGGGCCCTTCACCGCTTCCTTGTTGTTGTACTGGCTGATGGCGCCGCAAATCACGATGCGTGCCTTGAAGTTGATGCGCGTCAGCACCGCGTCCAGAATCTCGCCGCCCACGTTGTCGAAGTACACGTCCACGCCTTTCGGGCATTCGCGCTTCAAACCGGCCAGCACGTCTTCGGCCTTGTAGTCGATCACCCCGTCAAAGCCCAGTTCGTCCTTCAGGTACTGGCACTTCTCGGCGCCGCCAGCAATGCCCACCACGCGGCAACCCTTCACTTTGGCAATCTGCCCGACAATGCTGCCCACCGCACCGGCCGCGCCGGAAATCACCACGGTGTCGCCAGCCTTGGGCTGGCCCACTTCCAGCAGGGCGAAGTAGGCGGTCATGCCGGTCATGCCCAGCGCCGACAGGTAGCGTGGCAGCGGCGCCAGGTTGGGGTCGATTTTGTGCAGGCCCTGGGGCTCGCCGGTGAAGTAGTCCTGCACGCCCAGCGCGCCGCTTACATGGTCGCCGGCCTTGAAGTCCGGGTGGTTGGAGGCCACTACCTCGCCCACGCCCAGCGCGCGCATCACCTGGCCCAGGGCCACCGGCGGAATGTAGGACTTGCCTTCGTTCATCCAGCCGCGCATGGCGGGGTCCAGCGACAGGTACAGGTTGCGCACCAGCACCTGGCCTTCGCCGGGTTGCTCGGCAGGTACGGTCTCGTAGCTGAAGTCGTCTCGGCGCACGGCACCCACCGGGCGTTTGGCGAGCAGGAAGCGGCGGTTGGTTTGGCTCATGACGGGGTCCTTGTAGGCAATGGAGGGAAACAGGGCTTCAATCTACCCTGTTGATGAATACAGGTCCTTAATATCACTGACAAGCATGGCAGCCCAAATGCTCATGTGATGATGCTGCCTCGCCAGACAACGCCTGACTATGCTCTGAACCCCACCATACCGTCACAGGAGCGCGCGATGAGCATGACCTTTTCTGGCCAGGTAGCCCTGGTTACCGGCGCGGCGGCCGGCATTGGCCGGGCAACCGCCCTGGCGTTCGCCCAGCAGGGTTTGAAGGTGGTAGTGGCCGACCGCGACACGGTCGGCGGTGAAGCCACCGTAGCGCTTGTCCAGGCAGCGGGGGGCCAGGCGCTGTTCATTGCCTGCGACGTAACCCGTGACGCATCGGTGCGTCAGTTGCACGACGAGCTGATGGCTGCCTATGGCCGGCTCGACTACGCCTTCAACAACGCCGGTATCGAGATCGAGCAGCATCGCCTGGCCGACGGCAGCGAGGCCGAGTTCGACGCCATCATGGGCGTGAACGTGAAGGGGGTGTGGTTGTGCATGAAGTACCAGCTGCCGTTGCTGCTGGCCCAGGGCGGCGGGGTGATCGTGAATACCGCTTCGGTGGCAGGGCTGGGCGCGGCGCCGAAGATGAGCATCTACAGTGCCAGCAAGCATGCGGTCATCGGCCTGACCAAGTCGGCGGCCATCGAGTACGCCAAGAAGGGCATCCGCGTGAACGCGGTGTGCCCGGCGGTGATCGACACCGACATGTTCCGCCGCGCCTATGAAGCTGACCCGCGCAAGGCTGAATTCGCCGCGGCCATGCACCCGGTCGGGCGCATTGGCAAGGTGGAGGAAATTGCCAGTGCGGTGCTGTACTTGTGCAGCGACGGCGCGGCGTTCACCACTGGCCACTGCCTGACCGTGGACGGTGGGGCGACAGCGATCTGATGAAACCGACTTCAGCGCAGCTAAAAGCGACAAGACATAGCTATTTGACACTATTCTGACGTCAGGCCCTTGTTCAGCAGCAGGCAACGTTGCCAACCTTGGCCTTCGGGTTAACCTCGCAAGCACAAGGGGAATGGGCAATGGGCGCGAGCAAGCATGGTGTGCTGGCCAACCTGGGCATGGCCCGTAAACTGGGGCTGGGCTTTGCCCTGGTGCTGCTGCTGACGCTGGCGGTCGCGGCCATTGGTGTTGCGGCGTTATACAGCGTGGGTCAGCGCTTCGACAGCTTGCGCCAGCTGGCCCAGTTCAATACCGACCTGCTGCGCTTGCGCCAGCACGAACAGGCATTTGCCCTGCGTTCCGACCTGAAACAGGCCGAGGCGCTGCGCAGCGGCCTCAAGGGCCTGGCCGAGCGCGCCAGTACCCTGCCGGCGCTGACGGCGGCAGAGTCCGACCTGGCGGCCTACGGCCAGGCATTCGAGGCCTTCGTGCAGGCGGTGCAGGCCAAGGAGCTGGCGCTGGACATGGCCAGCTGGTCGGTGTCCAGCGTGGCCAATAACCTGGATGTGCTGCAGGCCGGCCTGGCCGACGATGGCGTGTACACCCTCAAGCAGTCCCAAGGCCAGCAGGGCGGCGAGTTTCTCGAGCAAGCCGGGCAGGTGGCACAGGTGTCGCGGCTCATGCTGCAGGCCATGGACGAAGCGCGGGTGCGCCTGGAGCAAAGCCGCAAGGGCGAAGAGGGTGTCAGTAAAGAGCGCATTGCCCAAACCGTCGAGGCGGCCAGCCTGGTCGGCCAGCTGCAGGGCGCCATCGCCGATGCCGGTTACCAGAGCGTGCTGGGCGAAGTGGCGGGGCACATCGGCAGCTTCTCGGAAAAGCTCAACGAATACACCGACGAGTTGGCCCGTGAACAAGGGTTGAAGGACCAGTTGCAGGCCAGTGCCGAGCAGGTCACCGGGCGCGTCGACCAGGCCTACCTGGCGCAGGAGCAGGCACTGCAGGGCGAGCTGCAGCGCAATGCCCTGGCCATTGGCCTGGCCACGGTGCTGGCGCTGTTGGCCGGCGTGCTGGCGGCCTGGTTGATTACCCGCGCGGTGGTCGGCCCGCTCAAGCATGTGATCGCCCGCGCCCAGCGCATTGCTGCGGGCGAGCTGGCGTTCGATGCCCAGGCGCCGCGGCGTGACGAAGTGGGGCAGTTGATGCAGGCCATGCAGCAGATGGCCGCGGGGCTGGCCGGTATTGTCAGTGGCTTGCAGCAGGGCATCGAGCAACTTGCAGGCAGTGCCCAGGCGCTGTCGGCGGTGACCGAACAGACCAACCGTGAGGTGGGCAGCCAGAAAGAGGAAACCGAACAGGTCGCCACCGCCATGCAACAGATGACCGCCACCGTGCACGATGTGGCGCGCAACGCCGAAGAAGCAGCCCAGGCGGCCGAGTCGGCAGACGCCAAGGTCGGCTCGGGCCAGCAGGTGGTGCGCCAGAGCATGCAGCGCATCGAACAACTGGCCGCCGCGGCGGAAACCGCCAGTGCCGGCATCGACAGCCTCAGTGCCGAAATCCACACCATTGGCGATGTGCTGGAAGTGATCAAGAGCGTGGCCGAGCAAACCAACCTGCTGGCGCTGAACGCCGCCATCGAAGCTGCCCGGGCCGGTGAGCAGGGGCGCGGTTTTGCCGTGGTGGCCGATGAGGTGCGGGCGCTGGCCAAGCGTACCCGCCAGTCCACCGAGCAGATCGAGACCCTGGTGGCCAGCTTGCGCGGCAATGCGCAGCAGTCGGTGGCGCAGATCCGCGGCAGTGCCGAACTGGTGCGTATGGCGGTGGCTGACGCGTTGCACACCGAAAGTGCGCTGGGCAGCATTGCCGCGGCAGTGTCGTTGATTCAGCAGATGAACCAGCAGATCGCCGCGGCAGCCGAGCAGCAGAGTTCGGTGGCCGAAGAGATCAGCCGCAGCGTCACACAGATCCGCGGCAGTGCCGACCAGGCGGCCTTGGCCATGCAGGACAATGCCCGGTCAAGTGTGGAGCTGGCGCAGTTGGGCACCGACCTGAAGGGGATGGTGGGGCATTTCAGGTTGTAGCCCAGGGGGTTTCTGGCGATGGCATCAGGGTTGCCAGGTGCTCGCCGGAGCATCTTCAGCGCCTGTGAGATCGAGCGCCGCCCGCGCGGCGCAATCGCGAGCTGCGCTCGCTCCTACGTTTGTTTCGGGCCAGTAACGCCTGGGAC
>NZ_AEWE02000188.1:0-1092 GCF_000190455.2 Pseudomonas sp. TJI-51 | reverse complement strand
GGGTTCATGGATCGCACTCAATGCACGACCCTATGAGTTCAAGTACTCAGCTGCATTCGAACCAATTAGCTCAGAACAACCAGTAGCTATCGTAGGGCATCGAACTCTACTCATTGAAGGCCTAGACGTCAGGTCAAACCCCATAACCGGTTACCAGTTGGTAGACCAGAAAATCCTGAGAATTCGGGACTCCCTACGTCAAAATGGGCTCGTGACAAGCAACGAGCTCAGTGATGTACTTCAAGTGCTTACTGTCTTAGGGGGAGTGGCGGGGCGTGCGATCCAAGATGCTGAGTTCGATGGAGTTTGGTCAGAGGCACAATTCCAAAACGCGATTCGCAAGGAGCTTCGACGCAACCCTCAAATTGGCTCTGAACTAGACGAGCACCCAAAGGCTTCAGGAGGCATCACAGACCTCAGCTATCGCGGTATCGTTATTGAGCTAAAGTCGCTGCCAGCTGGAGTCAAAACCTTGGACGACTGCCAAGCCTATGTTGAACAAACTGCTAGTTATGCTGTTGCCAAGGAAAAGCGTATTGCAGTGCTATGTGTGCTGGATTGTAGAACAAAAACCGCAGCTCCCTGGCCAGCTGCTGAAAGCATCACGATTCTAAAGTCTCAGCCGCCAGCCGAGGTATCAGTACTTACCATTGTTGTGCAAGGAAATATCACTAGACCAAGCAAACTTTCGAGGTAAATGATTTTATACAAATACATCCACTTAATAGACAGAAGACATGTGATAGTTACAGCCTTCTAGTTGGAGCGCATTCCCCCAACATCTAACCTAAAACTTTTTGCCGTTAACAGCGCCCCCGTAAAACATCGGAAACGTATGCTTGCGAGCGGCAGTTTAGGCTTGATAGCCGCCGATGGCAAACAGCGAGCAACCAAGCCAAAGCAGTTGTTCATGCCCACCTTTAGGATATATGTGTAACTCAGGCCGCGAACACAATTCATCATCCCCTATACGACGGAGTAATGTGGCAGGACGCTACCAAAATCCCTACGAATTTAGTCGAGTGCCGAACGGCTCTCATGCCTACCTATACGCTTTCCACACCACTTAACAGAGTGCGATCCATGAACCCC
>NZ_AEWE02000187.1:0-3862 GCF_000190455.2 Pseudomonas sp. TJI-51 | reverse complement strand
TACGGCGAGTTTGATGCCGGAGTGCCGAAGAAGTTTGTGATCGACCCGCACAAGATGTGGGGCGCGGCGTGATCGCGTAACGAAACAGGAAGCCCCTCAGGTCGAGGGGCTTTTTTGTGGTCCCCTGGGGCGAGCACCCTAAGGGCAGAGCTTTCGCCATCAGCGACTAGCAAGCCACCGCCTTTCGTCTGACTTGTGCTCAGCTCTGCCAGAGGTCGTTCGCCATTGTGGAAGATGGTGTGCTGCTTGGCACCTGACTTTCTCGATAGCTTTCGCGCTAAGTTTGTTCATGTCTGATTTGACCTGTTGTAGTGGGCCTGAACATTTAGAACTGCAGGCGGGATTTCGAGACTGCTAGAAATAACAACCTGTAAGGCTTATACCAAGCCCTTGGAAGCGGGCTGGCCCGCGATAAAGCCAGCTCAGGCAGCGCAAGGCTTGAAGCCCTTAATGCAGAATCCGCGGCTCAGAAGGCAACTGCATTTGGGTCAAGCCCCCCTTGAGTCGCGCATGCAGCGCCTCAAATTTCATGCATGCCCGCTACTCAATATTGAATCTGATGCGGGTAGCTCGTTCGGATAAGTTCATGGGCTGGGCAGCGAGGATTCTATTTGCTGCCGCCACAAGTTTGGTTCTGTTTCTTTTATAGTGTTCCAGTGATTTTTTCCGCTCTTCGCTGGCGAGGGCTAACTTTTTGTGAAGTTCCTGACGATTCAGTGCGGGCTGTTCCGGCTTTCCCAGGGGATTTCCCGCGCCTTTCGAAGTGCTGGGGTTACTGCGAGTCACTTCATCTTTCAATTTTTTTAACTGTTTATTTTTATTAGAGGCGATTTTGCGTAAAGCTGCAGTTTTTTCATCGTAGTGCCGGTACTCTAAAGTTCGGGTTGTATTGTTGGAGAACAAGCGCCTGAATATTTTGGATGCTCTATGGCCTGAAGTGTCCGTATAGTTTATGGGGTCGCCGGCGCAGTAGTTGTAAGTATTCAAGCCACCACTAGCAAAGGGACTAAAAGAGTCTGGGCTACAGAACTGCTGTAGTTGCGGACTGAACAGCCGATAGCTACCTAATAGGTAGCATAAAGTCCGCGGGTCACGCCACTGACCGTTAAAGGCCAATAGCACCGCGTCTTCCGTGGCATCCAGATGGCCGTAAGGTGAGTACGTCACGACTTTGTCTAGTACGCCCAAGACAGAATTGGCGCGATCGCTCGTCATTATCCTTGCCGCCTGCGCGCTTTCGAGTTGCGCCAAAGCTGTATCTTGCACGCGAACAATATGACGGTACCCGTGCGGATATATCGTGGTGTTTAGATGACTATTTTGATAGAAGAGTAAAGAATTGTCATTTGACAATTCTTCCAAGCGCAGGCCGGTCGCTCCGTAAGCTGGTTCGGTTCTTTCGTTCGTTTTGTTCGACATGATATTCACCTAACAGTTGTCGGAGTGTTTGATGCTGCGCGAATCATTGCATAACCACAACTAGTAATTCTGCTAGGTTCTGTCTGAAAAAAGCCGTCGCCTACAGCGCAAGACACAAGCCAGCGAGACCATGGCGGCATAACTTTTTGCGAGCTTGTCAAAACGCGTGACGATTCGGCGGTCCTCTTTCAGCCAGCCAAACATACGCTCGATGATGTTGCGCTGTCGGTATTTGGGCCGGTCGAACAATCTGGGTAAGCCAGGCTTGGGCTTGCGCTTCATCGAGCGCAGCGGGATGACGGGTTACATTCGATATTGGTCGCAGTAGCGACGTAGCGTTTCGGTGTCGTAGCCCTTGTCGGCGAGCAGCCATTTGCAGCGTTTGCGCGGGCGGCCACGTTGGCTTGATGGAATTGGCAGCCCTGATGCCCCTGGCCGCAAGCTCGGGGTTCGCCTTCAACCTCAGCGATGCTGCCAACGCTGTCTCCGCCATGCAACATCGGAAGCAGCAAGGCCAGGTGCAGGCGCCCGAGGCACAGGCCAATTTGCTCAATACCTTGCAGCGAATTGAAGTTTACCCCCGAACAGGCTCTGGGCGGGGTGGGAGCGATGTTGGGGTTGGCGCGTAACAACCTGAGTAGCGAGGGCTATGGGCAGTTGACCAAGGGCTTGCCCGGGTTGGACCTGCTTTCCGGGGCCAATGCGTCGGGTGGGTTGAATGGGCTGGGTGAACTGTTGGGCAAGGGCAGCGAAAGCCATTCGGTGTTGAGCAATGCACTGGGCAATGATGTGGAAAACCGTAGCGACATGGACACTGTATTCAACGCGCTGGGGATGGACACCAGGATGATCGGCCAGTTTGCCCCGCTGATCCTCCAGTACCTCGGTCAGCAGGGCATCGCCGGGTCACTGTTGCAGAACCTGGGAAGCCTGTGGGTCACACCGGCGCCTATCCAGGCACCTTCAGTGTGATTGCTGACACTGAAGGTTATTTGGCAACGCCACGCAGGCGCGCAATCAGTACTTTCTGCTCTTGAACAGCGTTGACCAGCAGTGTGCGCGTTTGCGGACCCAGTTCCTCGATTTTGGCGTGTCGCAGTAGGGGATTGATTTCCTCGAGTGTGAAGTGATTGGCCAGCAATCTTCGGGTATCGGCAACTTGGTGCGGTTTCACAAAACGGGTAATGTGGCGAGCTTTGACGGCTACCGAATCAACAGGTACCCCGGTAGATTGCTCTGACACTACGTCTGTGGGATGAACGCTGATCGCGTCGATGCCGGCGTGTTTTGGCGCTGTAAATTGAATCGGTGGGTTCTCGAAACGGGTAGCACGCCGCTGCAAGTGCTCACTGACTGGCGCGGTTTGAACCGGTTTTGCCATATTGCCACGTGTGTGAAAAAACCGACCATTCATGAAGAGTAGAGTATGGCCTGTGGGATCGGCATGGTTAACTGGATCGTCAGCGCAGAAGATGTAGGGATTCGTCCCTCCTGAGCCAAAAGGGCTAAAACTGTCAGGTGAGAAGAAACGCATGATAGTCGGGCTATAGAAACGATAGCCTTGGCCTAATACGTATCCATCAGTGACCCCATTGAGAAATTCACCCTTGAAGCCCAGCATGAGTGCCTGGCTTGCTTGATTTTGACGTTGCCCGTAAGGGCAATAGGTACGCAGAGTTACCGGCACAGGTTTTACCTCGCAAGACGTTGAGCCTGAGTCTTGGCCTTTCCGAAGCCATGAGCAACTAGCAGAATTCCCAGTACGTGCCGCTGGTTTTAGCTCATTTCAGGGGCACATATCAGGCGCTGCGAGCTCAGGCAATCAACTGCTTCAACGCGCCGGGATCCTTAAGATTGGTGCTGTATTTGGAGCGACCTTGTGTCGCGAAAGGGCTGCGCAGCGGCCCTGGAATTTCAGCTCTGCCTTGAAGATTGCCGGGGCCGCTGCGCGGCCCTTTCGCGACACAAGGCCGCTCCTACAAGCGACCGCGCAAGCCCGGGAAAGCGGAGTCAGGCTGTTTCTGTGAAGTCCACCAGGCGCACCGGGCGGCGGAAGCCGACGGTCAGGACGGCCAGGTAGGCAAGGCGCAGGGCAAACCCGCACAGGCCGATTACCAACGTCAGCGCCGACAGGCTGGCCCACAGCCACAGGGTCAGCGCCAAGCCCACCAGCGGTACCAGACCGGCGCACAGCAGGCCCTTGAGGTTCCGCTGCGCCCCGTCATCCACCAGGTAAGTCTTCACCATCGCCAGGTTCACCGCCGAGAACGCCACCAGCGCACCAAAGCTGGTCGGCGAGGCCAGGGTCGCCAGGTCGATGACCAACGCCAGCAGCGAAAACGCCGACACTAGAGCAATGGCGAACACTCTGGTGCCGACATGGTCCGCGGCCGCACCACTGCCAGTGGACCGGCGGCCAGGCCGAATACGTGCTGGTGCCCTA
>NZ_AEWE02000186.1:13094-15063 GCF_000190455.2 Pseudomonas sp. TJI-51 | reverse complement strand
GCGATCCCTGTGGGAGCTGGCTTGCCTGCGATCAGCTCACAGGCTCAGCCGCATCGACAGGTCGACCGCCTTCACATCCTTGGTCATCGCCCCGATCGAGATGTAGTCCACGCCCGTTTCGGCAATCACCCGCAGGGTGCTCTCGTTAACCCCGCCGCTGGCCTCCAGCTTGGCCTTGCCGGCCGTGATGCGCACAGCCTCACGCATTTCTTCCAGGCTCAGTTCGTCGAGCATGATGATGTCAGCCCCCGCCGCCAGCGCCTCGCGCAGTTCGCCAAGGCTCTCCACTTCTATTTCCACCGGTTTGCCCGGGGCAATGCGGTGCGCAGCCGCCACGGCCTGAGCCACGCCACCGCTGGCGGCGATGTGGTTCTCCTTGATCAGGAAAGCGTCGTACAG
The DNA here is from genome assembly GCF_000190455.2 of Pseudomonas sp. TJI-51. Taxonomy (NCBI): domain Bacteria; kingdom Pseudomonadati; phylum Pseudomonadota; class Gammaproteobacteria; order Pseudomonadales; family Pseudomonadaceae; genus Pseudomonas; species Pseudomonas sp. TJI-51. The sequence goes on along the minus strand of NZ_AEWE02000186.1, from coordinate 14,664 downwards.
GCCGATGCGGTGGTTGTCGCAGCCGCCACAGGTCACCGCGTACTTTTGCGCCAGGCGCAGGCCAGGCAGCGTTTTGCGGGTGTCCAGCAGGCGCACCTGGGTGCCTTCTACCAGGCTGGCAAGAAAGCGCGCACGGGTGGCGACACCCGACAGCAGTTGCAGGAAGTTCAGGGCACTGCGCTCACCGCTGAGCAGCGAACGGGCTGGGCCTTCGAGGTGAAACAGGGGCTGGTTGGCGCTGGCACGGTCACCGTCAGTGACTTGCCAGTGCACCGCCACCCGCGGGTCGAGCTGGCGGAAGACCGCATCGACCCAGGCAGTGCCGGCGATCACACAGTCCTCGCGGGTGATGATGGTCGCCTTGGCCAGGCGCTCGGCCGGGATCAACTGCGCGGTGATATCGCCACTGCCGATGTCCTCCAACAGCGCACGGCGCACGTTGGCTTCGATTTCAGCGGTCAGGTCGGCAAGGCGTAGGTTCGGCATGGTCGGCTCCACAAGCAAGATGCCCGCGATTATAGGGCAGGGGGCTGGTGTGTACAGCCGCCTTGGCGCCGACCTTCGGTCGGCGCGTGGCGGGCGCCTGCCTGGGGTGAATCCGTGCTGGCAGCGCTGCGGGTTTTTGCCGATAATGGCGACCAGTATTTGGCGTCATAGCTTTGACGATACCTGCTGCGGCGGGCCACACACCCTGCAAGGAGTCCAGGATGCATGAAGAAGGCAAGGTGGTGCCCCTGGCGGCCGCCATCGACCGAGGCCGGCGTGCGCCTCTGCCTTGCCTTCCGGTGTTGCTGCTGCAAGTCCGCGACAAGGCCGCCCTGCAGTTGCGCCTGGGCTTGCAGGCGCTGTTCGACAACGCTGACGACACCCTGTTCGAGATGGCTGACAAAGCCTTCGAGCACGCCGACCAGAACTTGTACTTCGAGGCCATGCGCGACCTGCGCCTGAAGCGCAAAAGCATTGAGCGTGGCTTTCTCGACATCTTCCATGCGACTTTCGCCCGCATCGGCCAGGCGGACCTGTTGCTGCACCTGGCCCAGCCGGGGAACACGTGCGGCAAAGCGCAGGCCGAGCGGGGCGCTGCTGTCGAAGGCATGGTAGGGCGCGTGCTGGCACGTCATCGCCCGGCCTTGCAACAGCTCGGGCTGCGCTTGCAGGTGCTGCTCGACCGCCCCGTGTACGAGGGCGACAACCCGCTAGGGCCCGCCGCATTATGTGGTTACTTCCTCGATGCCGGGCGTAACCTGGGGGTTTGCCTGCGGGTGAAGCTGGTGTTGCTCACGCTGTTCGAGCGCTATGTGCTCAGTGACGCCGATGTGATCTACGGCGAGGCCAACCAGCTGCTGGCTGCCGCCGGCGTGCTGCCCGAAATGCAACCGGTACCGCGCCGGCCTGCCGAGGAGCGGCGCCTGGGCGCGCGACGTTGCCCGCCCATGCCAGGCCAGGATGTGGGCGCGGACGCAGCCGGGCAGGCGTTTTTTGCCTCGTTGCAAACCCTGCTGGCGCCGGTGCGGGGGCAATTTGCCCCACGTTTGCAGGGGGTGGCTGCCGCCCAGCCGATCAGCACCGC
>NZ_AEWE02000186.1:10944-13015 GCF_000190455.2 Pseudomonas sp. TJI-51 | reverse complement strand
CAGCAGCTTGAGCAATTGCTGCTGCGGGTCAGCGTGCGCAGTGGCATACGCAGGCGTATCGCGGTCGCCGACGAAGACATGATCAACCTGGTGAACCTGGTATTCGCGTTCATTCAGCAGGACGACAACCTGCCGGCCAGCCTGCGGGCGCTGATCATCCGGCTGCACATTCCGCTGCTGAAGGTGGCGCTGCTGGACAAGGGATTGTTCTGCCGGGCTGGCCACCCCGCACGGCGGCTGCTCAACGAAATCGCAGCGGCGGCCATCGGCTGGGAGAGTGGCCGCGAAGATGTGCGCGACAGTCTGCACGTGCGGGTGGCGCTGATCGTGCAGCGCGTGCTCGGTGATTTTGACGAAGATACCCGCGTGTTCGACCACCTGCTGCAAGATTTTCTCGCGTTCAGCCAAGAGGAGCGGCGGCGCAGCGATTTGCTCGAGCAACGTACCCGCGACGCCGAAGAGGGCCGCGCACGCACCTTGCAGGCCAGGCACCAGGTGCAGCTATTGCTCAACCAGCGCCTGCGCGGCCAGGTGTTGCCCCAGGTGGTGGTGCAGATGCTGGTACAGGCCTGGAGCCAGGTCCTGCTGCTGGCCTGGCTGAAGCACGGCGAGGGTTCCGGGGCCTGGTGCGATGCCGTGCAGACCATGGACACCCTGCTGCTCAGCGTTACCCCGGGCCGTGAGCCGCAAACCTTGTTGCAGCAGGTGCCAGGCCTGCTCAAGGCGTTGCGCGACGGCTTGGCCAGCGTGGCGCAGGACTCGCTCACGACCCGCGCATTCTTCCAGCAGCTTGAGCGGTTGCACCTGTGCGCCTGCGGGGGAGGCCAGTGGCAACCCTTGGACCAGCTGCGGGTGACGCAAGCGATTGTCCTGGCAAGTGCCGAAGAACCAGGCTGCCCGCCGCCAGGGGGCGACAGCGGGCACGCTGCGGCAGTGCGCCAGGCGCAGCGCCTGCGCGTCGGAACCTGGGTCCAGGTGCTGGATGAAGACCCACCGCTGCGCTGCAAGCTGGTAGCACGTGTCGAGAACAGCGACAGGCTGGTGTTCAGCAACCGCACCGGCCTGAAAGTGCGAGAGTGGAGCAGCGCCAGCCTGGCCAGGGCACTGCAGCGCGGCGAAGTGCGGGTGCTGGGTGACGGGCTGTTGTTCGAGCGTGCACTGGAGGCCGTACTTGACGGCCTGCACCCGTGATCATTCACCTGCACAGGGCGTGAGCCGCAAGGCATACTGTTGTCCTGTTCAAGGCGTTTTCAGGATCTGCCCCATGCAATTGGACCGTGCCACTGGCTGGTTCCACGGAAACGGAATCACCCATTGCCCTTCGCCCAACTTCAATGCTCGGCCGGAGGGCGAAGCGATTTCCCTGCTGGTGATTCACAACATCAGCCTGCCGCCGGCGTGTTTTGGTACCGGCAAGGTTCAGCAATTTTTCCAGAACAGCCTCGACCCCCAGGAACACCCGTACTTTGCCAGCATCAGCCACCTGACCGTGTCCGCCCACCTGTTCGTCGAGCGTGATGGCGCGGTGACCCAGTTCGTGTCGCTGTGCGACCGCGCCTGGCACGCAGGTGTTTCGTGTTTCGACGGGCGCGAAGGCTGCAATGACTTCTCCATCGGTATCGAGCTGGAAGGCACTGACGACCTGCCCTATACCGATGCCCAGTACACCGTGCTGGAACAGCTTACGCGGCACATCTGCGGTGCCTGGCCGGCCATCGACCTGGGCCGTATCCAGGGCCATAGCGACATTGCCCCGCAGCGCAAGACCGACCCCGGCCCGGCATTCGACTGGCCGCGCTACCGTGAAGCGCTGCGGCACAACGAGGACAAGGCATGAGTTTTCTGGTGTTGGTGCTGGCGCTGTGGGTCGAGAAGTTCTCGGCCCTGCGCCATCAGGTTCAACGTGACGGTTTTTTCCTTGGTGAGCTGGTGCGCCTGGAGCGCAGCGGCAAGGTTCACCCGTGGTGGACGCTGACGCTTCTGGTGCTGGCGCCGGTCGCCCTGCTGGTCTTGCTGTTGCACGTACTGGAGCCCGTGGCCTATGGCCTGCTGGCGCTGCCGGTGCATCTGC
>NZ_AEWE02000186.1:0-10887 GCF_000190455.2 Pseudomonas sp. TJI-51 | reverse complement strand
GACGCCTGGCGCCGGGGCGATGACCAGGCCGCCTTGCACGTGGCAGAGCGCGACCTTGGCCTGGCGGCCGATGAGCCGCACACGTTGTTGGTGCGGGTGCAGGGCAACTTGCTGTGGCAGGTGTACCAGGGCTTCTTCGCCGTGATCTTCTGGTATTTCGTGCTGGGGCCGGGGGCAGCGTTGGCGTATCGGTTACTGGCGCTGTGCGCTGGTCGCAGCGGGCAAGCGGTGCTGAAGGCGCGCGCCGAGCAGTTGCGGCACATCATGGACTGGCTGCCGGTGCGCGTGCTGGCGTTGAGCTTTGCCTTGGTGGGCAATTTCCTGGCGGTGACGCGGGTGATGCTGCACGAGGTGCTCAACTGGCACATCAGCGCCGCACACCTGGTGGCCCGGGTCGGGCGCGTTGCCGACGACATTCCCGACGATGAAGACAGCCAGCGTGGGTTGGGGCGCCTGGACAGCCTGTGGGAGCTGCTGCTGCGCTGTGGGGTGTTGTGGTATGCCGCGTTCGCGCTGTGGACGGTGCTGGCCTGAAATCAGGCGGGCGCAGCGCGGCTACCAGCCGAACAGCTCACACGCGTTGCGGGTACTCGCTGCAGCCAGCTCGCCGGCCTCGACACCCATCACTTGTGCCAGCGCACCGGCTATCTCGGGCAGATGCTCCGGGCTGTTCCTCACCCCTGGGAACATGGCCGGCGCCATGTCTGGCGCATCGGTCTCCAGCACCACGCTGTCCAGCGGCAGGCGCGCCCGGGGGGGGGGCGCGCCGGGGTCTTGCCCAGCCGCAATGCCTGCGGCCAGGTCGCTGCACCGCCCAGCCCCAGCCGAAAGCCCAGCTTGATGTACTCGCGGGCCTCTTCATAACTGCCGGCAAAGGCATGCACCACCCCCGCTCGTGCCGGTTTGTAGCGCTTGAGCGTGGCAATTACCTGGGCATGGCTGCGGCGCACGTGCAACAGCGCCGGCAGCTGGAAATCACACGCCATCTGCAGTTGTGCTTCGAACAACGCCTGTTGGCGGGCCTTGTCCAGGTGTTCGAGGTAATAGTCCAGGCCAAATTCGCCCACTGCACACAGCCGTGGGTCACCGCGCAGGCGCTCCAGCCACTCGCGCAATTGCTGCAGGTGCTCGGGCCGATGCTGTTCCAGGTAGACCGGGTGCAGGCCCAGCGCGGCGTACAGGCCTGGTTCGGCGCCGGCCAGCGCCCACACCCGCTGGAAGTTCGCCTGGTAAACCCCGAGCACGACCATTCGCTCCACCCCGCGCGCCGCTGCGTTGGCCAGCAGGCGCGCGCGGTCGGCGTCGAAGTCGGGGAAGTCCAAGTGGGTGTGGGTGTCGATCAGGCGCATGTTCAGCCTGCGGCGATACGTTGTTTGAACGTACGGCCTATGGCATGCACGCCAGGTTCGTAGCGCTTTTCCTCGATGGCGGCCAGCGCCAGTTCCAGCGCAGTGGCGGCGATCAGGCCGTGCTGCTGGGCCATGGCATTGACCGGCAGTGGCAGGAAGTCCAGCAACTGGTTGTCGCCAAACGTGCCCAACTGCAGCTGCCGGGAGCCGGCGGGGCGCGCCTGCAGTGTGTCGAATACCCCTTGCAGCAGCACATACGAGGTGGTCACCAGGGCATCGGGCAGGCCCCCCAGGTCGTCGATCAGTTGCTGCATCAGGCGCTGGCCGCATGCCCGGCTGAAGGCTTCGCCCTGGTAGCGGCGCACGTCACCGGCATAGCCTTGCAGCGCTTCATCGAAACCACCTGCACGGGCCTGGCTGACCGACAGCTCCTGGCGGGCGCCGAGCAAGGCAATGCTGCGTGGCGCGGCGCGCAGCAGGCTGGCGGCCAGCTGGCGGCTGGCGTCGCGGTCGTCGCTGATCACCGAACAGAAATGCGCAGGGTTCAGGCGGCGGTCGATGGCGATCACCGGCAGGCCTTTGTTCTGCAGTTCGCGGTAGCTGTCATCTTCGGCTGGCAGGCAACTGGCAACGAACAGCGCATCGCAACGACGGGCGCGGAACAGTTGCTGCAACTGGCGTTCGCTTTCGGGTTGGTCATCGCTGCTGGCGATCAGCAACTGGTACCCGCGGGCGCGGGCGCCCTGTTCCAGTTGCTTGGCAATGCGCGCGTAGCTGGGGTTCTCCAGATCCGGGAGAATGAACCCCAGGGTACGGGTATGCCGGCTGCGCAGGCCAGCAGCCTGTGGGTTGGGGGTGAAGCCGTGGGCCTCGACCACCGCGCGCACCCTGTCGACCGTGCTGCTGCTGATGCGTTGCTGTTCAGCCTTGCCATTGATGACGTAGCTGGCGGTGGTCACGGACACACCGGCCAGACGGGCGATATCGCTGAGTTTCACCGAATTTTCCTTGTTGTTACCGGGGCTGGCGGGCAGGCCGGGCCGGCTAGTTTGACCGCCTACCGGCCATCCGCGCAGACGACTATTGTCGCAATTGTCCGACAAGATGGGGCTTTTTCCTTGGCAGATTATCGAGTAACGTGGCCGCCTGGTCAGATTAAACGTTTCAGCTGCCGATTTTCTGCCTCGGCCGAGAAAGCTGCAAGCGTTAGGCTGGCAGCCCCAAGCTGCAAATTTCAACTTGCAAGCTATAAGAAAAAGCGTGTCGGTGCACTGCCCGCTTTCGCTTGCAACGCGCAGCTCGAGGCCTGCAGCCCGCCGCTGGCCGTTACGTGAATTTCACAACAATACTCCAGTACCCCAACGGGAACTGCATAAGGAGAAGGTCATGCTCGAGCTCGCCAAGGAGCAGATAGCCATGGGTCAGACGGCAGCCGACAAGGCTGAGGCCTTGCGCCTGCTGGCCGACCGGCTGGTTACCGATGGCCTGGTTGCCGACGGGTACTTGCAAGGGCTGCAAGCCCGTGAGGCGCAAGGCTCTACCTTCCTTGGCCAGGGCATCGCCATTCCCCATGGTACGCCGCAAACCCGTGACCTGGTGTATGCCACCGGCGTACGCCTGTTGCAGTTCCCTGAAGGGGTGGACTGGGGTGATGGGCAGATGGTCTACCTGGCCATTGGCATCGCTGCGCGTTCCGATGAACACCTGCGCCTGCTGCAACTGCTGACCCGTGCGCTGGGCGAAACCGACTTGGCCGAAGCGCTGCGCCGGGCCAGCTCGGCCGAGGCGTTGCTCAAGCTGCTGCAAGGCGCGCCGCAAGCGCTGGCCCTGGATGCGCAACTGGTCGGCCTGAACCTGCCGGCCGAGGACTTCGACGAACTGGCCTGGCGTGGGGCCCGGCTGTTGCAGCGCGCCGACTGCGTCGACAGCGGTTTTGCCGCCGTGCTGCAGCAGGCCGAGCCGCTGCCGCTGGGCGAAGGCCTGTGGTGGCTGCACAGCGAGCGCCAGGTGCGCCAGCCAGGCCTGGCCTTCGTCACCCCGCAACAGCCGCTGCGCTACCGTGCCCAGCCGCTCAATGGCCTGTTTTGCCTGGCCAGCCTCGGCGCGGCCCACCAGGCCTTGCTGGAGCGGCTGTGCGAAGTGCTGATCGAAGGCCGCGGGCAGACGCTCTACCAGGCCACCAGTAGCCGTGCGGTGCTGGAGGTTCTGGGAGGCGAGGCGCTGCCAGACTGGCCCTGCGCCCGCGTGGTGCTGGCCAACCCGCATGGGCTGCATGCCCGCCCTGCCAAAGTGCTAGCGCAACTGGCCAAAGCCTTTGAAGGGGACATCCGCGTGCGCCTGGCCGACAGCGCCCAGCCAGCGGTGTCGGTGAAGAGCCTGAGCAAGCTGCTCAGCCTGGGCGCCCGCCGTGGCCAGGTGCTGGAATTGCTGGCCGAACCCGCGGTTGCCGCCGATGCCTTGCCAGCACTGCTGGCCGCCATCGAGCAGGGCCTGGGCGAGGAAGTCGAGCCGCTGCCACAGGGCACCAGCGCTGAACCGGAGGCCGCGCCCGAGGTGGTACAAGCGCCACCGGCCGGGAGCCGCATTCAAGGCGTGGGCGCCGCCCCAGGCATCGCCAGCGGCCCCGCGCACGTGTGTGTCGAGCGCGAGTTCGACTACCCCCTGCGTGGCGAGTCGTGCACGCAGGAGCGGCAGAAGCTGCGCGACGCCCTGGCGGTCGTGAGCAGTGAACTGCAGGCGCTGGTGCAGCGCAGCGACAAAGCCATTGGCGAGATTTTCGTCACCCACCAGGAGATGCTTGCCGACCCTGCCCTGACCGACGATGTCGAACAGCGCCTGGCCCAAGGCGAGAGCGCCGCCGCCGCGTGGATGGCGGTGATCGAGGCCGCGGCCCGCCAGCAGGAGGCCTTGCATGATGCCTTGCTGGCCGAGCGCGCCGCCGACCTGCGTGACGTGGGCCGTCGCGTGCTGGCGCAGTTGTGCGGGGTGCAGGCGCAAGTGGAACCCGAGCAGCCCTACGTGCTGGTCATGACCGAAGTGGGTCCCTCCGATGTCGCCCGGCTGGACCCGAGCCGGGTGGCCGGTATCGTCACCGCCCAGGGCGGCGCGACCGCGCACAGCGCCATCGTCGCCCGGGCCCTGGGTATCCCCGCCGTGGTTGGCGCAGGGGCCGCGATACTGCTGCTGCAAAGCGGTACACCGCTGCTGCTCGATGGCCAGCGCGGTACGGTCAGCGTGGCGCCGCCGGCTGATGAACTGCAACGCGCGCTGGCCGAGCGCGACCAGCGCGAGCAGCGTTTGCAGGCTGCCTGGGCCAGCCGTTTCGAGCCCGCGGTTACCCGTGATGGGCATGCAGTCGAGGTGTTTGCCAACATCGGCGAAAGCACTGGCATCGCCAAGGTGGTGGACCAAGGTGCCGAGGGCGTGGGCCTGCTGCGCACCGAGCTGATTTTCATGGCGCACCCTCAAGCGCCGGACGTGGCTACCCAGGAGGCCGAGTACCGCCGTGTGCTCGATGGCCTGGACGGGCGGCCGCTGGTAGTGCGTACCCTGGATGTCGGCGGTGACAAACCGTTGCCGTACTGGCCGATTGCCGCCGAAGAAAACCCGTTCCTTGGCGTGCGCGGCGTGCGCTTGACCCTGCAGCGCCCGCACGTCATGGAAGACCAGTTGCGCGCGTTGCTGCGGGCCGCCGACCAGCGGCCGCTGCGTATCATGTTCCCCATGGTCGGCCAGGTGCACGAATGGCGTGAGGCGCGGGCCATGGTCGAGCGTTTGCGTGCCGAAATCCCGGTCGCCGACCTGCAACTGGGCATCATGGTCGAGGTCCCCTCGGCAGCCCTGCTGGCGCCACAGCTGGCCCGCGAAGTGGACTTTTTCAGCATCGGCACCAACGACCTGACGCAGTACACCCTGGCCATCGACCGTGGCCACCCAAGCCTCTCAGCCCAGGCCGACGGCCTGCACCCGGCGGTGCTCAGCCTGATCGACATGACGGTGCGTGCCGCCCATGCCCATGGCAAATGGGTAGGTGTGTGCGGTGAGCTGGCGGCCGACCCGCAAGCGGTCGCCGTGTTGCTGGGCCTGGACGTGGATGAACTCAGCGTCGCCGCGCGCAGCATTGCCGAAGTCAAGGCCCTGGTCCGCCAGGCCGATCACCAAACGGCCCGCGCCCTGGCGCGCGAGGCCCTGCAACAGGACAGCGCGGCAGCGGTACGCGCGCTGGTGGAGCGTTACTGAATGGCCAAGATCCTCACCCTTACCCTGAACCCGGCGCTGGATCTCACCATCGGCCTGGGCACCTTGCGCCCAGGGCAAGTCAACCGCAGCCAGGCGCAGCACAGCCACGCCGCCGGCAAGGGGCTGAATGTCGCCCAGGTGCTGGCCGACCTGGGGCACAGCGTAACCGTGGGCGGCTTCCTCGGGGGTGACAACCTGCAACCGTTCGAGGCGCTGATCGAAACCCGCGGCTTCGCCGACTGCTTTGTCCGCGTGGCGGGTGAAACCCGCAGCAACATAAAGCTGGTCGAAGCCGATGGCCGCGTGACCGACATCAACGGCCAAGGCCCGCTGGTGGACCAGGCGGCGCGCGATGCCTTGCTCAGCCGCCTGGCCCAGGTCGCGCCAGGCCACGATGCGGTGGTGGTGGCCGGCAGCCTGCCGCGTGGGGTCAGCGCCGAGTGGTTCCAACAATTGCTCGAACAGCTCAAGGCCCAAGGCCTCAAGGTGGCCCTGGACAGCAGCGGTGAAGCTTTGCGGGCCGGTTTGCAAAGCGCGCCGTGGCTGGTCAAGCCCAATACCGAAGAACTGGGCGAAGTGCTCGGCGAGGCAGTGGTTACCCAGGCCCAGCAAGGCGCCGCTGCCGAGCGCCTGTTGGCCAGCGGCATCGAACACGTGGTGGTATCGGCGGGTGAGCAGGGGGTCAGCTGGTACATGCGCGACCGCGTGCTGCACGCAGTCCCGCCCACGGTGCGGGTCGCCAGCACGGTGGGGGCAGGGGATTCCCTGGTCGCCGGCATGGTGCATGGCCTGCTGCAGGGCGAAGCGCCCGCGCAGACCCTGTCCCGGGCCACCGCCATCGCCGCCCAGGCCGTTACCCAGGTTGGCTTCGGCATCTGCGACCGTGAGCAACTGGCTCGGCTGCAGGCGGCCGTGCAACTGACAGAACAACAAGAGGGTTGCCGATGAACATTGCCATTGTCACCGCCTGCCCTAATGGCCAGGTGTCGAGTTTGCTGAGTGCCCGCTTGCTGTCTGCCGCAGCCCAGCGGCGCGGTTGGAGCACCAGTGTCGAGGTGCAGGATGCCGAACACCCCGAGCGGCAACTGAGCGCGACGCAAATCGCCGAGGCCGACTGGGTGCTGGTGGTCAGCACCGGCCCGGTTGACCTGTCCCGCTTCGTCGGCAAGCGCCTGTTCCAGAGCACGCCGTCGCAGGCCCTGGCCGACCGCGAAGGTTTCCTCGATGAGGCGGCGGCCAACGCCCGCTTGCTGACGGATGTGCCAGGCAAGCCGGCGCTGGAAGAGCGTTCTGCCGGCGTTAAGATTGTTGCCGTCACAGCCTGCCCGACCGGTGTGGCTCACACCTTCATGGCCGCGGAGGCTTTGCAGCAGGCAGCGCAACAAGTGGGCTACCAGCTCACCGTGGAAACCCAGGGCTCGGTCGGCGCACGCAACCCGTTGTCTGCCGAAGCCATCGCCCAGGCCGATGTGGTGCTGTTGGCCGCCGACATTGAGGTGCCCACCGCCCGCTTTGCCGGCAAACGTATTTACCGCTGTGGTACCGGGGTCGCCCTCAAGCAGGCGCGGGCCACGCTGGACAAGGCCTTGGCCGAAGGCAAGGTGGAAAACAGCGCCGATGCCGCGGCGGCCGCGCCCGCCAAGGGTGAAAAGACCGGGGTGTACAAGCACCTGCTGACTGGCGTGTCGTTCATGCTGCCGATGGTGGTGGCGGGCGGCCTGCTGATCGCGCTGTCATTCGTGTTCGGCATCGAGGCCTACAAGGAGCCCGGCACCTTGCCGGCGGCGCTGATGCAGATTGGTGGCGAAGCGGCCTTCAAACTGATGGTGCCACTGCTGGCGGGCTATATTGCCTGGTCTATCGCCGACCGCCCCGGGTTGGCGCCGGGCATGATCGGTGGCCTGCTGGCGAGCACCCTGGGTGCCGGCTTCATTGGCGGCATCGTGGCCGGTTTCCTGGCGGGCTACAGCGCCAAGGCCATCGCCCGCTGGGCTCGTTTGCCCAGCAGCCTGGAGGCGCTCAAGCCGATCCTGATCATCCCGTTGCTGGCGAGCCTGTTCACCGGCCTGGTGATGATCTACGTGGTCGGCCAGCCGGTTGCAGCCATGCTGGAAGGCCTTACCCGCTTCCTGGACAGCATGGGCACCACCAACGCCATTCTGCTGGGGCTTTTGCTGGGCGGCATGATGTGTGTCGACCTTGGCGGGCCGATCAACAAGGCCGCCTATGCGTTCTCGGTGGGGCTGCTGGCCTCGTCGAGCTACGCCCCCATGGCCGCGACCATGGCGGCGGGCATGGTGCCGCCGATCGGCCTGGGTATCGCCACCTTCATTGCCCGGCGCAAGTTCGCGCAAAGCGAGCGCGAGGCCGGTAAGGCGGCCCTGGCGTTGGGGCTGTGCTTCATCTCGGAAGGGGCGATCCCGTTTGCTGCCAAAGACCCGCTGCGGGTTATTCCGGCCAGTGTCGCCGGTGGTGCGTTGACCGGGGCATTGTCGATGTACTTCGGCTGCAAGCTGATGGCCCCGCATGGCGGCTTGTTCGTGCTGCTGATCCCTAATGCGATCAACCACGCGCTGCTGTACCTGTTGGCGATCGTCGCGGGCAGTTTGCTCACGGCGGTGGTCTATGCCGTGATCAAGAAGAGTGAGCGGGTAGAGCTGGCTGTGGCGCCCGTTAAAGGCTAGCGGTTTGTATAGGCAGTACTGGCCTCTTCGCGGGTAAGCCCGCTCCTACAGGAATTTCGCAGGCTTGCAGAGTGCGCGGGCCACCTGAGGGAGCGGGTTCACCCGTGCTTCTGCCGCAATGGCTTTAGCAGATCACCCAGGCCGTTATGGTCGATCTCATGCATCAACGCCAGCAACCCCCCCAGTTCCCCCGTAGGGAAACCCTTGCGTGCGAACCAGGCCAGGTAGTCTCCCGGCAAGTCGGCAATGCATCGCCCCTGGTATTTGCCGAAGGGCATCGTGCGGGTCACCAACAGTTCCAGGGTTTCGGGTTTCATCAGAAGAGACCGGGTTATGACGAAGCGCCGAACATACTGCAATCTGCACGAGCGCCCAAGCGGTAATCATGCAGAACACCGGTATCCGGCTTTTTTGGTTGTTATCTAAGCTGTTGATATTAAAGAATATTCAAGATCATTCCAGGTTGGCACGAACACTGCTCCTATCCAGATGACTATCACCTGCCAAGGAGCTTTACCATGAGCAACCCGAACAAAGACGTGATCGATGTACTGAACGACCTGATCGAGTACAGCAAGGACGGCGAGAAAGGTTTTCGTGAGTCGGCCGATGATGTCAAGAACCCGGAGCTGAAATCGTTCTTCGCCCAGCGCGCCGGCGAATGCGCCAATGCGGCCGGTGAACTGCAAAGCGAAGTGCGCCGCCTGGGTGGCGACCCGGAAACCTCTACCAGCTTCAGTGGCGATCTGCATCGCGGCTGGGTCAACCTTAAGTCGATGGTCACCGGCAAGGATGAAGAAGCAGTGCTCAACGAAGTGGAGCGCGGCGAGGACCATGCCCTGAAGGCTTATAAGGAAGCCCGTGAGAAGCTGGTTAAACTGGGCCGCACTGCCTCAGACACTACCTATGCCCTGGTGGAGAAGCAACTGCAAGGCGTGCAGCGTAATCACGACCAGGTGAAAGCACTGCGCAACGCTGCTCGCGCCCGCTCTTAAGCCTCTGGGCCCTCTACCCGGTTACGGCCTTTGGCCTTGGCTCGGTAGAGGGCCTCGTCCGCGGCACCCAGCAACCTGGCCAGGTCGTACTGGGTGCCGGACAAACCGATGCCGATGCTGACCGTGACCCCACGGGCATCATCGGCAAACGGTGCCAGCCCCTCTACGCTCAGGCGGATGCGTTCAGCCATCAGTTGAGCACCTGCCAGGTCGGTTTCCGGCAGTACTACCTGAAATTCCTCCCCACCATAGCGCGCAGCCAGGTCTGCAGGGCGCCTCAGGCATGCCTCGATGGCCTTGGCCACCTCGCGCAGGGCATGGTCGCCACCGGCATGACCATGGCGCTGGTTGAATGCCTTGAAATGGTCGACATCCACCATCAGCAACGCCAACGGCATGTGATTGCGCTGCGCCCGCGCCCACTCCTGCCGCAATACCTGGTCTAGCCGCCGGCGGTTTGCCAGGCCGGTGAGGCTGTCGGTAGCTGCCAGTGTCGCCAAGCCCTGTTCGGCTTCGTGGCGGCGGCGCAATTCCCGGCCCAGCAGCAAGGTGAGCCACAGGATGCCGATGCACAATACGCCCGTGGCGACACTGACCACCGTGGCGGTACGGCGCCACGACTGGAACACCTCGTCAGCTGAATGCTGCACCAGCACGATCAGCGGTAATTGCGCTACCCGGGCGAAGGTGAACATGCGTGGCTGGCCGTTACTAGTCGCGGGGGCGGTGAAACTCCCGTGCTGCTCGCGGAGAATGCGTTTGAAATTCGGCCGAGTGGCAAAATTGGTACCGATCTCAAGCGTTTCCGGGCGCGAGGTTTGCCGGGCGAGCAATTGCCCATCCGTGTTCAGCAGGCTGATGCTGCTGTCATCGCCGATGTCCAGGCGCCGGAACAGGTCGTTGAAGTACGACAGGCGCAGCGCCCCGGCGGCGACCCCGGCAAACTCGCCTTGCGGCCCGGAAATACGCCGGCTGAAGCTGATGCACCAGTCCAGGTCACCCAGTTTGGCCTTGAATGGCGGGCCCACCAGCAGCCCCAGGTGAGCATTGTGCTGGTGCGCCCTGAAGACCCCGGTATCGCCAAAGTTGGCCTGGCGCGGCACGCTGCTGGTGGAGTCACCGACCACGTTGCCTTGCTTGTCCAGCCAAAGCACGTCACCGCGTTGGCGGTCGACGAACGCCTCGTTGAACAGCAGACGCTGGCGCAACGGGCCGGGAATTTCCGGAAGCTCCTTGCGCCCAACGGCCCAGATCAACCCTTTGAGCGATTGGTCGTAGAGCTCGGCATTGCGCAGGATGTCGCTTTCGATCAGTTGCACGATGTTGTTGGCTGAACGCACGGCCGACTGCTCGACGCTGTCCCGCTCGCGGGCCAGCAGGTAGCTGACGATCGTCACGATAGCGAGCACGGCGAAGCAACTGCCCAAATTGAGGGTCAGCTCGGGGTGCGACCTGTAAAATGCTCGAGGCGGGGATTGGGTGGGCATGGTCGCTACTGCAGGGGCAGGGCCATTCGCGGCGGCGGTATTCTAGGGAAGCATGGATTGTCGGACAAGATTTGTCCGACGGAATCACGCTGTACTGCATGTTGGATTTACGCTGAACCCTGTGGGAGCGGGC
>NZ_AEWE02000185.1:0-12058 GCF_000190455.2 Pseudomonas sp. TJI-51 | reverse complement strand
GCCGGCTTGCCGGCGATAGGGCCAGCACAGGCATTCAGATCCGCACATTCCCCCGCGGCCCGGCGATGGCCCAGATCACCAGCCCCACCACGGGCAGCAGTGCGATCAGCAGAATCCACAACACCTTGCTGCCCACCTCGCTGCCGCTCTTGATCACGTTGAGGATGGCCCAGATATCCAGCGCCAGAATGATCAGCCCAACCAGGCTGTTGAATGTCGACCCCATGCTTTGACTCCCTTTCAAAGGCTGTGCTGCACAGCATAGTCAGCTATCACGGCAATAGAAGGGAATCCTTGGCGGTGGCGGCAGGGCCCTGAGTAAACTGCCAGCAGCCATTGAACCGAGGTCCGCATGCCCGTCGCACAGCCGCAAAGCCCTACCCCACCCTCGTTGCGCAACGCCTGGCGCCAACAGGTCGTGAATGCCCCGTGGCTCAGCGCCGGGCTGGCGCTGAGCCTGCTGGCGGTTTGTGCATTGCTGGCGGCCAGCTTCTGGAACGCGGTGAACGGCGACCATGCCGACAACCTGCACCTGGCGCTGCTGGGCGGGTTGTCGGGGTTCGGCGCCACGGCACTGGGGGCAGTGCTGGCGGTGGTGCTGCGCGATGTGAGCGCACGCACCCAGGACGTGATGCTGGGCTTCGCCGCCGGCATGATGCTGGCAGCCAGTTCGTTTTCGCTGATTCTGCCGGGGCTGGACGCCGCCCGCGAAATCACCGGCAGCGGCCCGGCGGCGGCGTTCACCGTGGTGCTGGGCATGGGCCTGGGCGTGCTACTGATGCTGGGCCTGGACCGCTTCACCCCGCACGAGCATGAAAGCACCGGCCCGTGTGGCCCCGATGCCGAGCGCATCAACCGGGTGTGGCTGTTCGTGCTGGCGATCACCTTGCACAACCTGCCAGAGGGCATGGCGATTGGCGTGAGCTTTGCCAACGGCGACCTGAACATCGGCCTGCCGCTGACCAGCGCCATTGCCATCCAGGATATTCCCGAAGGCCTGGCCGTGGCGCTGGCCTTGCGCGCTACCGGCTTGTCGAACTTCAAGGCTGCGCTGGTGGCCATTGGTTCGGGGCTGATGGAACCGCTGGGGGCGGTGATCGGGCTCGGCATCTCGACCGGCTTCGCCCTCGCCTACCCCATCAGCATGGGCCTGGCGGCGGGGGCGATGATCTTCGTGGTCAGCCACGAAGTGATTCCCGAAACACACCGCAACGGGCACCAGACGGCGGCGACCCTGGGGTTGATGGGTGGGTTTGCCGTCATGATGTTTCTGGATACCGCGCTGGGCTGAAGTTTTGGGTTGGCTGTACAGGCCCTCAGGCATGCACGGCAACTTTCAGCGCTTCAAGGGCTGGCTCGACCTTGATTCCCAGCTCCGCGCCCAGTTCCAGCACCCGCGCCAGGTCGTGCTGGCCCACCATCACCATCTGCAGCTCGTCATCCAGCAATTGGCTGAAGTTCAGCAGCACATAACCGCCGGCCTCCTTGTTCAGCGCGCCCATCTGCACCTGAATGCGGTTCAAGGCAGTCAGCGGCTCGGTGCGGGCCAGTTGTTTGGGCTTGAGGGTGAACGGCACGCTGTTGTCGAACGAGTCGCTGATCTGCTGGAACAGCGCCTGGTAGCTGTCGGCCTGGAACACCACGGTGTCCGGCAGGCTGCCCAGCACCACCCATTCGCCCAGCGGGATCGGGAAGGTGTCGTCGTAGTTGATATCAGGGTTGGCGGCGAGGAACGCGGCCGGGTCGGCGTAAGCCTGAGCGGCCTCGTCGGCGATGCGCTCGATGTCGGCCTCGCGCATGCAGCCAGCACCAATGAGGCTGATGAATTCGAGCAACTGAGTTTTCATGAGGGGGGCCTGCGGCGGGTGAAAGTCGCCAAGGATAGCCGCAAATGCCCCCAGGTCGTTAGCCGGCCTGCATTTGCAGGCGTGCTGCCGTATCCACCGCGCCCATGGTGCGCGCGGCCATCAGCGCGGTGGCCCCGCGGGCGTCCTGGCGCGCCGGGTCGGCGCCCTCGGCCAACAGGTAATCAAGGATCTCGCAGCGGTTGAACATGGCCGCCAGCATCAGCGCCGTGCGCCCATCCTGGGCCGCTGCGTCTACCGGCACGCCGTGCTCGAGCAACAGGCGGATCATTGCCAGGTCACCCTTGAAGGCGGCACCGGCTATCGGCAACTGGCCGTTGTCGTTGGCAATCAGCGGGTCGGCGCCGTGGGCCAGCAGCACACGCACTGCGTCATGGTGACCGTGGTAGCTGGCCAGCATGACCAGGGTGTCCCCTTTGTGGTTACGCAGGTTGGCCGGCAGGCCGCTGGCGAGCAAGCGCTCGAGCATCTCGGCATCGCCCTGGCGGGCTCGTTCGAACACCTGCTCGGCAAAGGCTGCGGTTTCGTCATCGGTCATGGTGGCGTGTGCGGCTTGGCTGGTCATCGGGAACCTCCTTGCGTAAATGATTGCCCAAGTGTTTGTCAGGCACGCAATTACGGTCAAAGGTTCATATTCTATTGCGCCGATAGCCAACGCCCGCTTCGTGCAAATTGCACTGTGCAAAATGCACGACCTTGCAAGCTGCACGGAAGCGCTTCTGCAAAAGCATCGCAAGCCACTGAATTTAAAGGACTTTCCATGAATTCAGATTCTGGCACGGTCACTGCAACTACCTACTCATGTCTGCCACACAACAGCCAGGAGTTGCTATGGACCTTATTCAGCAAAAATTCGTCTCGGTATTTTCGGCCTACGAAGTGACCACCCAGGCTCGCCCGGACGGCGGCGTCCTGCTGACCCTGCGTGCGGCTGATGGCAAAGTGACTCGACGCGTACTGACCTATGGGCAATTGCACAGCGCCGAGCAGCTGTCGTGGGCCATCAGTGCCATCCGCCGGGACCTGGCTGAACAGGCCAGTGAACTGCCGGTGATCTCGATGTTGCAGAGCCAGCAACGGTTTGCCTTGCCCACCTACCGCTGAATGCTGTGGAGATAACACAGCCTAGGGTCTGCGTAGTCGAGCGGGGAACTTGTGTGGGAGCGGGCGTGCCCGCGAAGAATCCAGTGACATGGCTGGCACCGGCTACGCCGGTGTTCGCGGGCATGCCCGCTCCCACAAAAAGTCCGGTGCAGGCATTACAACTCGTCAATGCCCAGAAATGCCCGCGCACTCACATCCCCGGTAAACCTCGCCTGCGCGCCCTGCTCGCTGCCATACAAACGCAAGGCCAGGCAGAACGGCGCCTCACCCAGCTCCACCCAGCGCCGCGTGCCAGCCGGCACGTGCAATTGATCGCCTTTCTCGCACAACACCGAATACACCCACTCGCCCACCCGCAGCCCCACTTGCGCGCGCCCGCTGATTACGGCGAAAACCTCGTCGGCGTCATGCACGTGTTCATCGCGCACATCAACCTGCGCCAGGTCCTGGGCGTCACGGTTGAGCAGTACGAATGCCTTGCTGCCCTGCGCGGTCATCAGCTGGTCCAGGTACGCGCGGCACGCCGCCAAAACCTCGTCCTGCGCAGTGCCTGGGCGCACCCGCACACCAGGTTCGGCATGCTCGAAACGCACGCCGTGTTCAGCCAGGGTTGCGGCGATGTCATCGTGGTGGGTCAACACTTTGTGCGGCAATGCCGGGCTGGCGGTGTGGAAAACGCTGAGAATGCTCATCAGGGGCGGGTCCTGGTCGGTTGCGAACAAAGGCCAATGATAACGGCTGCAGCCAAGGCTGCGGCACTGGCCATACCAAAGGTGAAGCTGGGCCCCAGCAGTTTCCAGCTGTAACCCGAATACAAAGCCCCCAACGCGCCGCCGGTACCCGACAGCGCGGCGTAGAAAGCCTGGCCCTGGCCCTGCTGGCGAGCGCCGAAGCTGGCCTGCACGAACGCGATGCTGGCGGCGTGGAAACAGCCGAACGTGGCCGCATGCAGCAGTTGGGCGAAAACCAGCACCGCCGGCTCGGCCGCCAAATTGCCCAACAGCAGCCAGCGCACGCCGGCCAGCAGGAAACTGGCCAGCAACACACGTTGCACGCTGAAACGGGCGAACAGGCGGCTCATGCACATGAACATCAACACCTCGGCCACCACCCCCAGTGCCCACAGCAAACCGATGGCGCCACGGCTGTAGCCCAGGTGTTCCAGGTGCAGGGTAAGAAAGGTGTAGTACGGGCCGTGGCTGAGCTGCATCAGCGCCACGCAGGCATAGAAGGCAATGACCCCGGGCGCTCGCAGTTGGCGCAGGAAGCCGCCGGCAGCGCTGCGCTCGCCCTGCTCCACCGGCTGGGCATTGGGCACCCAAAGGCTGGCGGCGACGATACCGCCCATGATGATGACCAGCGCCAGCGGGTAGATGTCCAGGCTCAGCCACTCGAATACACGGCCCAACCCCACCACGGTGAGGATGAAGCCGATCGAGCCCCACAGGCGCACCTGGCTGTAGCGTGCCGTTTGCCCATGCAGGTGGGCCAGGGTGATGACCTCGAACTGCGGCAGTACCGCGTGCCAGAAGAACGCATGCAGGGCCATTACCAGCGCCAGCCAGGCGTAGCTTTTGCCGAAGAACACCAGGGAGAAGCTGGCCAGCGTGCACAGCGCACCCAGGCGCACGATCAGCAGGCGCTGACCACTGCGGTCGCCCAGCCAGCCCCACAGGTTGGGGGCAATGCAGCGCATCAGCATAGGGATGGCCACCAGCTCGCCGATGCGCGCCGGGCTGAAGCCCAAGTGGTCGAAGTACAGGGCCAGGAACGGCGCGGTGGAACCGAGCAGGGCGAAATAGAACAGGTAGAAGCTGGACAGGCGCCAGTAAGGGATGGGTTGCATGGGGTGGCCTTGTTGGGGGCCTGTAGCGGCCCTATCGCTGGCAAGCCAGCTCCCACAGGTATCGCATCAGGGCTGACAGGTGTTTGTCAGAAGATATGCAGCGCCTGTGAGGATACTGCGGCTAGCCTTGCCAGAAACCCTAGAATCTCCCACAGGTGGCCCACAATGTTCTGGTTTGTGGTGACCCTGTGGGAGCTGGCTTGCCAGCGATGGGGCCGGTGCAGGCAGATCAGCGCTGGCCCAGCACCGGGGTAGTCACCTGCACATCGGCATTTTGTGCACGGTGGCGCAGCAGGTGGTCCATCAGGGCAATGGCCATCATCGCTTCGGCGATCGGCGTGGCACGAATACCCACGCACGGGTCGTGGCGGCCCTTGGTGATCACCTCGACCGGGTTGCCATCCACGTCGATGGAACGCCCCGGGGTGGTGATGCTGGACGTCGGCTTCAGCGCCAGGTGGGCCACGATGGGCTGCCCCGAGGAAATGCCACCCAGAATGCCGCCGGCATTGTTGCTGAGGAAGCCTTCAGGGGTCAGCTCGTCACGGTGCTCGGTGCCCCGCTGGGCCACGCTGGCGAAACCGGCGCCGATTTCAACGCCCTTGACCGCGTTGATGCTCATCAGCGCGTGGGCCAGTTCGGCGTCGAGGCGGTCGAAAATCGGCTCGCCCAGGCCAGGCATCACGCCTTCGGCAACCACGGTGATCTTGGCGCCCACCGAATCCTGGTCCCGGCGCAGTTGGTCCATGTACGCCTCCAGCTCCGGCACCTTGTCTGGGTCGGGGCTGAAGAAGGCGTTCTGCTCCACCGATTCCCAGGTCTTGAACGGGATTTCGATCGGCCCCAGCTGGCTCATGTAGCCGCGCACGGTGATGCCCTGGCTGGCCAGGAACTTCTTGGCGATGGCACCGGCGGCCACGCGCATGGCGGTTTCGCGGGCCGAGCTGCGGCCGCCGCCGCGGTAATCGCGCAGGCCGTACTTGTGGTGGTAGGTGTAGTCGGCGTGGGCCGGGCGGAACAGGTCCTTGATAGCGGAGTAGTCCTTGGACTTCTGGTCTGTGTTGCGGATCAACAGGCCGATCGAGCAACCGGTGGTGCGCCCTTCGAATACGCCGGACAGAATCTCCACCTCGTCGGCCTCCTGGCGCTGGGTGGTGTGCCGGCTGGTGCCGGGCTTGCGCCGGTCCAGGTCGTGCTGCAGGTCGGCGAGGGAAATTTCCAGGCCCGGTGGGCACCCGTCGACAATGGCGACCAACGCCGGGCCGTGGCTTTCGCCAGCGGTGGTGACAGTGAACAGCTTGCCGTAGGTATTGCCGGACATGGACGCTCCGCGAGATCTGCCTGAAATGGACGAAAGCGGCAGTATACAGATGGTTTGATCGCCTGTGCTGGCCCTTTCGCGGGCACGCCCGCTCCCACAGATATCACCCTGTGGGAGCGGGCATGCCCGCGAAGAGGCCAAACCTGCCAAGCCCCCCAGAACCTTCCCCAAAACATTGGGTCAAACCCACATCTCCCCATGTAGTACCGCATTATGTCGCGCCTTGTCGCCTTGTTCCTCTTGCTGTGTACCGGCCTGGCCCAGGCCGCCGCCCCCACCGTGCTGCAACGCCCCATCGACCTCGACACCGGCCAGGGCGTGCTGCACGGCAGTTTGCTGCTGCCGCAGCAAGCCCCACCGCCGCCGGTGGTGCTGATCATTGCCGGCTCTGGCCCTACCGACCGTGACGGCAACAACCCGGCCTCGGGCAGGGTCGACAACCTCAAGCGCCTGGCCCTGCTGCTGGCCAACGAACACATTGCCAGCGTGCGCTACGACAAGCGTGGCGTGGCTGCCAGCCTGCCTGCCGCACCCGATGAGCGGGACCTGAGCGTGGAGCGCTATGTGGCCGACGTGGTCGCCTGGAGCCACAAGCTCAAGGCCGACCCGCGCTTTGGCCAGCTGATCCTGATCGGCCACAGTGAAGGTGCGCTGATTGCCAGCCTGGCCGCCGAACAGGCCGGGGCCAGCGCCGTGATTACCCTGGCCGGCAGCGGCCGGCCAATGGCCGACGTATTGCGCGAGCAGCTGGCCCAGCGCCTGCCGCCGGCGCAACTGGCCGGTGGCAGCGCCCTGCTCAACCGCCTGCAGGCCGGGCAAACCAGCCTGGACGTGCCGGCACCGCTGCGCCAGGTGTTCCGCCCTAGTGTGCAGCCCTACCTGATTACCCTGTTCCGGCAAAACCCCGCCGCGGCCTTCGCCCGCCTGCCGATGCCGGCGCTGATCGTGCAGGGGCGCAACGATGTGCAGGTGGACGTGGCCGACGCCGAACGGCTCAAGGCAGCCAAGCCGGATGCGCAGTTGGTGTTTATCGACGGCATGAACCACATGCTGCGTATCAGCCCCAAAGACATGAGCCAGCAACGCGACAGCTACCTCAACCCTGAGTTGCCCCTGGCCCGCGAACTGGGTGAGCGAATCGTGACCTTCATCCAGCATTTGCCTTCGGCCTGAGGCAACGGCCTCAGGTATGCGGCCTGCCTGCCGATACAGCAGGCATAGCCGAGGACCAGCCCCGATGACCATTGCCCCCGCCGCCGCAGAGCCGGCCGAAGAGCCCCAGGACAACCCCGCCCAGCCCTGGGCCGACCTGCCGGTCGAACACTTCCAGCTATTGCGCCTGGCCGCGCTGCCCACCGACCGCAGCACCGGCGCCCGGCCGCTGCGCTTTGTGCAGTTCGGCTATGCCGAGCGCCATGACAAGGCCCACAGCCTGCTGCGCATGGAGATCCAGTTGCCTGGGCAGAAGGTACACAAGGAACAGAACCGCCTGGACATCCGCGTGGACCATGCCGAACGCCGGGTACGTATCGGCAACGCCCAGGGCTTGCAGCTGGAGCCGGTCAACCGCGGCATCGGCCGCTTCCTGCTGGCCCAGGCCGCGCAGTGGTTGCAGCGCAAATGGTCGCATTACCAGGTCGAGGGCATGCCCTTGCCGAACAAGGACGCGCTGAACGAAGACTCACGCCTGCGCCGTGACCACTGCCTGCGTGGGGTGGGCATCGAGGTGGAGTACGAAGACGCCCAGCATCTGAAGGGCCGCACCGTGGAAATGCCTGTGGGGCAGTTGAAAGCAGCCTGGAGCAATGAACGGCTGCAACGGGTGGCTATCCTTGATGCGGCCAGCTTGCTGCAGCAGGCAGACCAGCAGTTGCAGGAAAAAGACGCACAGCTGCGCGAGCGTGATGAGCGGGTGGCCAAGTACCAGCGTGAAGATGGCGGGCTGCGCTTTACCATTACGTGCCTGGTGGCGTTTGCGGTGTTTCAGGCGGGGCTGCTGATCTGGATCGCAACCCGTTAAGACCGCGTTGCCTGTTTCGCGGGCTTGCCCGCCCCCACAAGGACCGGTGATAAACCGGCGGGCATGCCCGCGAATGGGCTGCAAAGCAGCCCCGTTCGGAATCAGACGCGGCCCTTGAACAGCTCCTGGTGCTGGCGGCACTGCTCAGCGGTCAGCATGAACACCCCATGCCCGCCGCGCTCGAACTCCAGCCAGGCAAAGTCCACCTCGGGGTACAGCGCCTCCACATGCACCTGGCTGTTGCCCACTTCGACAATCAGCAAGCCTTTTTCGGTGAGGTGGTCGGCCGCTTCGGCCAGCATGCGCCGCACCAGGTCCAGGCCATCATTGCCACAGGCCAGGCCCAGCTCCGGCTCGTGGTGGTACTCGGCCGGCATGTCGTCGAAGTCTTCGGCGTCGACATACGGCGGGTTGGACAGGATCAGGTCGAAGCGCTGCCCGGGCAAGCCGGCAAAACCGTCGCCCTGCACGGTGTACACACGGGCGTCCAGGCCATGGCGCTCGATGTTCTGGTTGGCCACTTCAAGGGCCTGGAACGACAGGTCGGCCAGCACCACTTCGGCCTCGGGGAACACGTCGGCGGCGACGATGCCGATGCAGCCCGAACCGGTGCACAGGTCCAGAATGCGTGCCGGCTCGTTGGCCAACCACGGCTCGAAGCGCTTTTCGATCAGCTCGCCAATGGGTGAGCGCGGCACCAGCACGCGCTCGTCGACAATGAACGACATGCCGCAGAACCAGGCCTCGCCCAACAGGTAGGCAGTTGGCACGCGCTCTTCGATACGGCGCTTGAGCAGGTGCTGCAGGCGCACCCGCTCGTCGTCTTCGAGCATGCAGTCCAGGTAGCTGTCGGCCACCTCCCATGGCAGGTGCACCGCACCCAGCACCAGCAGACGGGCTTCGTCCCAGGCATTGTCGGCACCATGACCGAAGAACAGGTCATGCTCATGGAAGCGGCTGACTGCCCAGCGGATGTAGTCGCGCAGGGTGCGCAGGCGGGATGTGATCACGGGGTACTCCTAATTCAGAACGGACAAAAGTCTAACAGCCTGGGGCACAGATTTGTTCCATCGCATGGTTGCCGGGCTAGCCACAGGCCAGTAACCATGCCACTTGCGTTGTCAACCATTCCCATTGGCGCCAATGCAGGGGAGAATAGGTGCACAAAAGCCCTACCAAGGAGCCCTTGATGTCCGTTCCAACCACGATGTTCCGCCTCACTGGCCGCGATTACCCGCCGGCCAAGCTGAGCCACGCCAGCCTGATCATCATCGATGCGCAAAAGGAGTACCTCAGTGGGCCCCTGCAATTGTCGGGCATGGACGAGGCCGTGGCCAACATCGCCAGGTTGCTCGACGCCGCGCGCAAAAGCGGCCGTCCGATCATCCATGTTCGCCACCTGGGCACGGTGGGTGGCCGTTTCGACCCACAGGGGCCCGCTGGCCAGTTCATTCCAGGGCTGGAGCCGCTGGAGGGCGAAATCGTCATCGAAAAACGTATGCCCAATGCCTTCAAGAACACCAAGCTGCACGAAACGCTGCAGGAGCTGGGGCACCTGGACCTGATCGTGTGCGGTTTCATGAGCCATTCCAGCGTCAGCACCACCGTGCGCCGCGCCAAAGACTATGGTTACCGGTGCACACTGGTAGAAGACGCTTCGGCGACCCGCGACCTGGCGTTCAAGGACGGGGTCATACCGGCCGCGCAGATCCACCAGTGTGAAATGGCCGTGATGGCCGACAACTTCGCTTGCGTGGCCCCAACCGCCAGCCTGATCTGAGGCCTTGGCACGACCGCCCGGCTGCCGGGCGGAACCCAAGGGGCGGCGGCAGGTCGAATTCCGGATATCCACAGAGGAGAGCGGAATGAAGCTCAAAGGCAGTTTCGACGCCAAGCGCCTGCGCCCGCGCCAACCGCGTAACTGGGGCGCCCGCCTGGCGGCCGGGCTGTCCGCCCTGCTGGCGACCCTGGGCGTACTGCTGGCCATGGCCGGCATCGCCGGCTTGCTCGGCAACTACCCTGCCCTGCAGGAACTCAACGCCAACAAGGCGTTGTCCAGCATCGTTACCGTGGCTGGTTTGCTGCTGCTGTGGCTGGGCGTGCGCTTGTGGCGGCGCAGCCGCATTCGCCTGCGGCGCGGGCGTGAGCTGAACCTGTCGCCGCACCTGATGAAGAAGCATGATTGAGGGTTTTGTATTGGCTGCATAAAGCCCCCACAGTCGCGTAAACTACGCCGCCCACGTGGAGGCACCATGCAAGACGACGATTTTTCCCTGTTCAAGGCCGAAGTGCGCGGCGTAAAGCCGATCCGCCACGACCGCGCCGAAGTCGGCAAGCCCAAGGCCGACCGCCAGCAGCTGGCCGGCCTGCGCCAGGCGGCGACCGTTCGCAGTGACAAGGCGCTGGTCATCGACGGTATGTCTGACCAGTTCGTGATCGACGTGGGCGCCGAAGACGAACTGATGTGGCGCCGCGACGGCGTGCAGGAAACCCAGCTGCGCAAGCTGAAACTGGGGCAGATCCCGTTCGAGGGCAGCCTCGACCTGCACGGCATGACCGTGGAGAAGGCCCGCGAAACCTTGTGGGCCTTCATCGCCGAAGCCACCAAGCTGGAAGTGCGCTGCGTGCGCGTGACCCATGGCAAGGCTGCGCGCCTGGACGGCAAGCGGCCGATGATCAAAAGCCACGTCAACACCTGGCTGCGCCAGCACCCGCAGGTGCTCGGCTTTGCCTCGTGCAGTGCCCGCCACGGCGGCACCGGTGCCGTGTATGTGATGCTCAAGCGAACCATGCTCGAAGGCCGCGACGAGTAACGCCGCGCTTGCAGCGCCGCGCGCGCCGCCGTAACCTTCGTTTTTGCGATTTTTTCCCAAGGTAGATCCATGTCCCTGGAACAGAACTACACCGAGATCCTCAGCCAGCTTGGCGAGGACGTCTCCCGCGAGGGCCTGCTCGACACGCCCAAGCGGGCTGCAAAGGCGATGAAGTACCTTTGCCGCGGTTATGAGCAAACACTGGAAGAAGTGACCAACAACGCGTTGTTCAGCTCTGACAACAGCGAAATGGTACTGGTCCGGGACATCGAGCTGTATTCGATGTGCGAACACCACATGCTGCCGTTCATCGGCAAGGCGCACGTGGCCTACCTGCCCAAAGGCAAGGTGCTGGGCCTGTCGAAGGTCGCGCGCATCGTCGACATGTTCGCCCGCCGCCTGCAAATTCAGGAAAACCTCAGCCGCCAGGTGGCCGAGGCCATCCTGCAGGTTACCGGTGCCGCCGGCGTGGCCGTGGTGATCGAAGCCAAGCACATGTGCATGATGATGCGCGGTGTGGAAAAACAGAACTCGACCATGATCACCTCGGTGATGCTGGGCGAATTCCGCGACAACGCCGCCACCCGCAGCGAGTTCCTCAGCCTGATCAAGTAATTGGCTGCAGACCCCGAGCCGACCCCTTGCAGGTCGGCTTTTGCATTTCAGGAGTTGCCCATGATCGTCAAAGCCCTGCGGGTTGGCCTCGGCCAAGTCATCGTGTTTGCAGACTGGATCAGCCGCCCGGCCAAGCGCAAGCGCGACGCCGCCGCCCAGGCCCGCGTCGACCAGGCGGCCAAGGGCCTGGCGCTGTACCAGTTCCATGCCTGCCCGTTCTGCGTCAAGACCCGCCGCACCCTGCACCGCCTTAACGTACCGGTGGCGCTGCGTGATGCCAAGAACGACTCGGCGCACCGCCAGGCCCTGCAAGAAGGTGGCGGCCGGGTGAAAGTGCCGTGCCTGCGCATTGAAGAAGCGGGCAAGGTGACCTGGATGTATGAGTCCAAGGCCATCATTGCCTACCTGGATGAGCGGTTTGCCTCGGCCTGACAGGTTTCAGCTTTCCTGTACTGGCCCTGTCGCTGGCAAGCC
>NZ_AEWE02000184.1:0-9000 GCF_000190455.2 Pseudomonas sp. TJI-51 | reverse complement strand
GTCACAGGGGTTACTGGCCCGAAACAAACGTAGGAGCGAGCGCAGCTCGCGATTGCGCCGCGCGGGCGGCGCTCGATCTCACCGGCCCTGCATTTCTTTTGACAAACACCTGTCAGCCCTGACGCGATCCCAGCGGAAGCTGGCTTGCCAGCGACAGGGCCCGCCCAGGCAGCATCTAACAATGGCCAGCCACCGCAGAGTTGGTTAAGGTCAACACACCCCGCATCCCAGGCACTTCCATGGACATCAAGCAGCTCAAGTTCCTCATCGCCCTCGACCAGACCCGCCACTTCGGCCAGGCGGCGGCGCTCTGCCATATCACCCAGCCGACGCTGTCCATGCGCCTGCGCAACCTGGAAGACGAACTGGACCTGGTACTGGTCAAACGTGGCCAGCGCTTCGAGGGCTTCACCGAAGCCGGTGAGCGCATCCTGGCCTGGGCGCGCACCCTGCTGGCCGCCCACGACGGCCTGCAGGCCGAAGCCGCCAGCTGCCGTGGCCAGGTGGTCGGCAGCCTGCGCCTGGGCACGGTGCCGCTGGCCAGTTTCAACCCCATGCACCTGCTGCTGCCGCTGCGGGAAAAATACCCGGAGCTGCACTTCCAGCTCAGTTCGCTGAGCTCGGAACAGGTCATCGACGGCCTTAGCCGCAACCAGCTCGATCTGGGCATCTGCTACCTGGACCAGGTCAACACCAGCTTCTTCGAAGTGATCGAGCTGGGCATCACCACCATGGGCCTGCTGCATGACACCCGGCACTTCCGGTTTGCCAGCGACAGCTTGCGCTGGGACGAACTCGGCGACATTCCGCTGGGGTTGCTGAGCAAAGGCATGCACTACCGCCAGTCACTGGACCTGAGCTTTCGCAGCCGTGGCCTGGAGCCCAATGCGGTGCTGGAAAGCGATTCGAGCTTCCAACTGATTCAGGCCATCAACACCGGCATGTGCTGCGCGATCATGCCACTGGACTGCGGCCTGGAAGACCTCAGCGAGCACTTGCGCATCCTGCCGGTGGCCGACGCCGCCATCCATAGCCCGGTCGGCCTGCTGCTGCGCCGCAGCGAGCCACGTTCGGCCATTGCCGAGCAGTGCTTTGCCGAGGCGCAGGCACTGTTTCAGGCGGGCTGATCGCTGGTCGCCTGGCGGTATTGGCGCGGCGTGAAGCCGGTCAGTTGCTTGAACTGGCGGCTGAAGGCGCTGTGGTCGGTGTAGCCGCAGCACATGGCCACCTCGGTGATCGGCAATTCTGAATGCAGCAAGCGATGGGCGTGCTCCAGGCGCGCCTTGTGGATCATCTGCCGTGGCGTGAGGTGGAACACCCGCTTGCAATAGCGCTCCAGCTGGGCCACCGAAATGCCCGCGATGCGGGTCAGCTCGCGCATGCTTATGGGCTGGTGAAAATGCTGGCGGATATGTTCGTCCACCGCGGCCAGGCGCTGGTACGCAGGGTGGCTGTCGGCCGCTGACTGCAGGTCGACCGAGATGCCGACCAGGCCAATGATCTCGCCCGCCTGGCTGTACAACGGGCGCTTGTGGGTCAGGCACCAGCCTGGCTCGCGGCTGCCGTACAGGTGCAGCTCCAGCTGGTCTTCCAGCACCAGGCCCTCCTTGAGCACGCGGCGGTCCTGTTCGGTGTAGCCGGGGCCGAGCTGCGCCGGAAACACTTCGGCGCTGGTCTTGCCCAGCAACGGTTGCAGGCGCTTCAGGCCACAGCGCTGGACCAAGGTGTTGTTGGCCAGCACGTAGCGGGCGGCCGGGTCCTTGATGAAAATCGCAGCGTTGGGGATGGCGTCGAGGATCGGCAGCAGCAGCGAGACACCGGCCAGCAGGGCCTCGAGGGAGGCGGGACGGTGCTGGTCCAGGGAGTGGTAGAGGGCTGCCAGGGGGGTGTCGGTCATCTGCTCAATCTCTGTTGGCTTTGTCGGCCCTTTCGCGGGCATGCCCGCTCCCACAGGTACCTCACAATTCCCGAATCCTGTGCTGTACCTGTGGGAGCGGGCGAGCCCGCGAAGAGGCCGGCACTACTCACACATACCTACAGCCCTTATACGGTATGGCCTACAGCCTATTCCCCACCCTTGTGGCTGACCACTGCTTTTTCCCAACTGTGCCGATTTCGTCATGCCCCTTGCAGAAAACCATCAAGAACCGCCGCCCCGATCGGCCCATTCTATGCCCCACGCAAGCCGCCCAAGCCCTACAAGAACGCGGCCCGAAAGCCGCACCTGGTGACATCAGACCTGCCTATCCAATAACCAACAAAAAGGCGAACCCATGTCAGGCAAATTCAAGAAACAGTTATCGCTGCTGGACCTCACCTTCATCGGCCTCGGCGCCATTTTCGGCTCCGGTTGGCTGTTCGCCGCCAGCCACGTTGCGGCCATCGCCGGCCCGGCCGGCATTCTCTCCTGGTTCCTCGGCGGCTTCGCCGTGCTGCTGCTGGGCATCGTGTACTGCGAACTGGGCGCCGCCCTGCCCCGCGCCGGTGGCGTGGTGCGCTACCCGGTGTACTCGCACGGCCCGCTGCTGGGCTACCTGATGGGCTTCATCACCCTGATCGCCTTCTCCAGCCTGATCGCCATCGAGGTGGTCGCCTCGCGCCAATATGCTGCCGCCTGGTTTCCCGAACTGACCAAGGCCGGCTCCAGTGACCCCACCGTGCTTGGCTGGCTGGTGCAGTTCGCCTTGCTGGGGCTGTTCTTCTTCCTCAACTACCGCAGCGTGAAAACCTTTGCCAAGGCCAACAACCTGATCAGCGTGTTCAAGTTCATCGTGCCGCTGCTGGGGATCGGCGTGCTGTTCACCTTCTTCAAGCCGCAGAACTTCACCGTGCAAGGCTTTGCCCCCTTCGGTTTGTCTGGCGTGGAGATGGCCGTATCGGCCGGTGGCATCATCTTCGCCTACCTTGGCCTGACACCGATCATTTCGGTGGCCAGCGAAGTGAAGAACCCACAGCGCACCATCCCGATCGCACTGATCCTGTCGGTGCTGCTGTCCACCGCCATCTACGCCCTGCTGCAACTGGCCTTCCTCGGCAGCGTACCCACCGAAATGCTGGCCAACGGCTGGGCCAGCGTAACCAAGGAACTGGCCCTGCCCTACCGTGATATCGCCCTGGCACTGGGGGTGGGCTGGCTGGCCTACCTGGTGGTGGCCGACGCCGTGATCTCGCCCAGTGGCTGCGGCAACATCTACATGAACGCCACCCCACGGGTGATCTATGGCTGGGCGCAAACCGGCACCTTCTTCCGCTACTTCACCCGTATCGACGCCGAGTCCGGCATCCCGCGCCCGGCGCTGTGGCTGACCTTCGCGCTGTCGGTGTTCTGGACCCTGCCCTTCCCGTCGTGGGAGGCGCTGATCAACGTGGTGTCCGCAGCCCTGGTGCTGAGCTATGCCGTGGCCCCGGTCAGTGTCGCCGCGCTGCGCCGCAACGCCCCCGAGATGCCGCGCCCGTTCCGGGTCAAGGGCATGGCGGTGCTGGGCCCCCTGTCGTTCATCATCGCCGCACTGATCGTGTACTGGTCGGGCTGGAACACCGTGTCCTGGCTGCTGGCCCTGCAAATCGTGATGTTCGTGCTGTACCTGGTGTGCAAACGCTTCGTACCGACCCAGCACCTGACCCTGGCCCAACAAGTGCGCAGCTCGGCATGGC
Source organism: Pseudomonas sp. TJI-51 (assembly GCF_000190455.2). Taxonomy (NCBI): domain Bacteria; kingdom Pseudomonadati; phylum Pseudomonadota; class Gammaproteobacteria; order Pseudomonadales; family Pseudomonadaceae; genus Pseudomonas; species Pseudomonas sp. TJI-51. The sequence continues at coordinate 5,346 of NZ_AEWE02000184.1, read as the reverse complement.
TGATCGGCTTCTACGCGGTGACCATCCTGCTGTCCTGGCTGGGCAGCTTCGGCGGCGTGGGCGTGCTTGGCCACCCACTCGACACGGTGGCGGTGGCTGTGAGTGCGCTGGGCATCTACTACTGGGGTGCCGCTACCGGCGTGCCTGCCCACCTGGTACGCCTGGAAGGCGAGGACGAAAGCGAAGCCAGCCATGAGCCCCTGACAGACCCGCGCTCGGCTGCACTGGCGCGGTGAAGGGCTTTACCTGTGGGAGCTGGCTTGCCAGCGATGAGGCCCGCACCAGCAGCACATGACCATACAGATCAAACAGGGACAGGCCCATGAAACAGATACACGTCATCGACTCCCACACCGGCGGCGAGCCTACCCGCCTGGTGATGCAGGGCTTCCCGCAACTGCATGGCCGCAGCATGGCCGAGCAGCGCGACGAACTGCGCGAGCTGCACGACCCGTGGCGCCGCGCCTGCCTGCTGGAGCCACGCGGCAACGATGTGCTGGTGGGCGCGCTGTACTGCCCGCCAGTGTCTGCCGACGCCACCTGCGGGGTGATCTTCTTCAACAACGCCGGTTACCTGAACATGTGCGGCCACGGCACCATCGGCCTGGTCGCTTCACTGCAGCACCTGGGCCTGATCGCACCCGGCGTGCACAAGATCGACACCCCGGTCGGCCAGGTCAGCGCCACCTTGCATGAAGACGGCGCCGTCACTGTCGCCAACGTGCCCGCCTACCGCTACCGCCAGCACGTGGCGGTGCACGTACCCGGGCATGGCGTGGTGCATGGCGACATCGCCTGGGGTGGCAACTGGTTCTTCCTGGTTGCCGAACACGGCCAGCGCATTGAACTGGATAACCGCGAGGCCCTGACCGCGTACACCTGGGCCATGCTCAACGCCCTGCAAGCGCAAGGCATTACCGGCGAGCACGGCGCGCCCATCGACCACGTCGAGCTGTTTGCCGACGACGCCGACGCCGACAGCCGCAACTTCGTGATGTGCCCCGGCAAGGCCTACGACCGCTCGCCCTGCGGCACCGGCACCAGCGCCAAGCTGGCCTGCCTGGCGGCCGACGGCAAGCTGGCCGAGGGCCAGACCTGGGTGCAGGCCAGCATCACCGGCAGCCAGTTCCAGGGCCACTACCAGCGCGACGGCGAGCGGATTCGCCCGTTCATCACCGGCCGCGCCTACATGACCGCCGACAGCACCCTGCTGATCGACGAACAGGACCCATTCGCCTGGGGCATCTGAACCCCGCCTTTTGACCCACCCGAATTTCGCCAGGAGTAACTTGCATGAACAACAACATCTTCACCGGCACCATGCCCGCCCTGATGACCCCGTGCACCGCCGAGCGCAAGCCGGACTTCGACGCGCTGGTGCGCAAAGGCCGTGAACTGATCGATGCCGGCATGAGCGCCGTGGTGTACTGCGGCTCGATGGGCGACTGGCCGCTGCTGACCGAGGCCCAGCGCCAGGAAGGCGTGGCACGCCTGGTGGGCGCCGGCATCCCGACCATCGTCGGCACTGGCGCGGTGAACACCCGCGAGGCGGTGGCGCATGCCGCCCACGCGGCCAAGGTTGGCGCCGCCGGGCTGATGGTCATCCCCCGCGTGCTTAGCCGCGGCGCCTCGCTGATCGCGCAAAAACACCACTTCTCGGCCATTCTCGCCGCGGCACCGAAGCTGCCGGCCGTGATCTACAACAGCCCCTACTACGGCTTTGCCACCCGCGCCGACCTGTTCTTCGAACTGCGCAGCGCATACCCCAACCTGATCGGTTTCAAGGAGTTCGGCGGTGGCGCCGACCTGCGCTACGCCGCCGAACACATCACCTCCAAGGACGATGACGTGACCCTGATGGTCGGCGTCGATACCCAGGTGGTGCATGGCTTCGTCAACTGCAACGCCACCGGTGCCATCACCGGCATCGGCAACGCCCTGCCGCGTGAAGTGCTGCAACTGGTAAGCCTGAGCAAGCAGGCGGCCAAGGGCGACGCCCGCGCCCGCCGCCTGGCGCGTGAGCTGGAAGCGGCGTTGGCGGTGCTGTCGTCGTTCGATGAAGGCTGCGACCTGGTGCTGTACTACAAGCATTTGATGGTGCTCAACGGCGATCGCGAGTACAGCCTGCATTTCAACGAGACCGACGCCCTGACCGACGCCCAGCGCAACTATGCCGAGCAGCAGTACGCCCTGTTCCGCACCTGGTACGCCAGCTGGTCGGCCGAGCAGAACCTGGCCTGACGTATGGCCTGCGCGGTCTCTTGTAGGAGCGGCCTTGTGTCGCGATCGGGCTGCACAGCAGCCCCGGCAATTCATGCGTCTGCGCGCAACCCTTGGGGCTGCTGCGCAGCCCAATCGCGACACAAGGCCGCTCCTACAGGGGCACGTTTTGCCTTGCTACATGCACCTGATTCCCCAAGGAGGCTCCATGAACCTTACAGGCAACCTGCTGATCGGCCACACCCCGGTAACCGGCAGCCGCGCGGCGATCCACGCCGTCAACCCGGCAACCGGCCAGGCGCTGGAACCACCCTACTTCGGCGGTAGCGGCGAACAGGTGGCCCAAGCGTGCGCCCTGGCCTGGGCGGCGTTCGATGCCTACCGCGAAACCTCGCTCGAACAACGGGCCCACTTTCTCGAAACCATCGCCGCGCAGATCGAAGCGCTGGGCGATGCCCTGATCGACCGGGCCGTGGCCGAAACCGGCCTGCCCAAGGCGCGCATCCAGGGCGAACGCGGCCGTACCTGCACCCAGCTGCGCACCTTCGCCCGTGTCGTGCGCGCCGGTGAATGGCTGGATGTGCGCATCGACCAAGCCCTGCCCGAACGCCAGCCGCTGCCGCGCAGCGACCTGCGCCAGCGCCAAGTGGCCTTGGGGCCGGTGGCCGTGTTCGGCGCCAGCAACTTCCCCTTGGCCTTCTCGGTGGCCGGCGGTGACACCGCCTCGGCATTGGCTGCAGGCTGCCCGGTCGTGGTCAAGGCCCACAGCGCGCACCCTGGCACCAGCGAACTGGTCGGCCAGGCCCTGGCGCAGGCGGCGCAACAGTGCGGCTTGCCAGAAGGCGTGTTCTCGCTGCTGTACGGCGCCGGCCATGAAGTCGGCATCGCGCTGGTCAGCGACCCGCGCATCCAGGCGGTTGGCTTCACCGGCTCGCGCAGCGGTGGCATGGCGCTGCGCCAGGCTGCCCAGGCACGCCCGCAGCCGATCCCGGTGTATGCCGAAATGAGTTCGATCAACCCGGTGTTCCTGTGCAACGCGGCCCTGCAAGCCCGCGGCGAAGCACTGGCGCAAGGCTTTGTCGCGTCGCTGACCCAGGGCGCCGGCCAGTTCTGCACCAACCCGGGCCTGGTGATCGCCCGCCAAGGCCCGGCCTTGCAGCGTTTCATCAGTGAGGCCAGCCACCACCTGCAACAGGCGGCCGCGCAAACCATGCTCACCCCGGGCATTTTCAGTGCGTACCAGGCCGGCGTCGCGGCCCTGGCGGAAAACGCCAATGCCCAGCCCGTGGCCAGCGGCCAGGGCGGCACCGGCCCTAACCAGTGCCAGGCGCAACTGTTCGTCACCCAGGCCGAGGCCTTCCTTGCCGACCCGGCGTTGCAGGGCGAGGTATTCGGCGCGGCCTCGTTGCTGGTCGCCTGCAGCAGCGATGAGCAAATGCGCCAGGTTGCCGAGCACCTGGAGGGCCAATTGACCGCCACCCTGCACCTGGACGAAGCCGACATCGACAGCGCCCGCGCCCTGCTGCCCACCTTGGAACGCAAGGCCGGGCGGCTGTTGGTCAACGGCTGGCCGACCGGGGTCGAGGTGTGTGATGCCATGGTGCATGGCGGCCCGTTCCCGGCCACCACCGATGCGCGGACCACTTCGGTGGGTACAGCGGCGATCCTGCGTTTCCTACGCCCGGTGTGCTACCAGGACTTCCCCGATGCGCTGCTGCCACAGGCCCTGCAACAGGCCAACCCGCTGCAACTGCGGCGCCTGCTGGACGGTAAACGGGAAGGCTGAGCATGCACGAAACCGCTGAAATCGATATCGCCGTGGTGGGCGCCGGCATCGTCGGCGTCGCCTGCGCCCTGCAACTGGCCCGTCAGGGCCGCCGGGTCACCCTACTCGACCGCCAGGCGCCCGGCCATGGCGCCTCGTTCGGCAATGCCGGGCACCTGGCGACCGAGCAAGTGTTCCCGATTGCCGACCTGTCGATCCTCAAGCGCCTGCCACGCATGCTGCTCGACCCCATGGGCCCGCTGCGGCTGGACTGGAAGTACCTGCCCAAGGCCATGCCGTGGTTCTTCCGGCTGCTGCTTAATCTGCGCCCAGCGCCGTTCCAGCGCAGCGTGGCTGGCATTCGCCGGTTGAACGAAGCCAGCCTGGGGGCCTGGCAACAGCTGCTGGGCTCGATCGGGCGCAGCGAGCTGTTTCACGCAGCGGGCTCGCTGCTGGTGTTCGAGCGCCCCGAATCACGGCAGGCGCTGGCGGCGTTGCAGGCGCGCCTGCAACAGCAGGCCGTGCCCGTGGATTACTGGTCGGCACACGCCGTACGCGCAGCCGCGCCCCAGCTGAGCGAGGCGTTGCTTGGCGGGTTGTTTTTCCCCAGGACCGGGCATTTCATCGACCCCTACCGGGTGGTCTGCGCGTTGTTCGAGGCGGCCAAGGCCAGCGGCGTGCGCTTTGTACAAGCGCAGGTGGAGGGTGGCCACCTGCACAGCGGCGGGGTCAGCCTGGCCAGCGCCCAGGGCACGTTCAACGCCCGCCAGGTGCTGCTCAGTTGCGGTGCGCATTCGGCACGGCTCACCGCGGCCCTGACCGGCAAACGGGTGCCGCTGGACACCGAGCGTGGCTACCACCTGATGCTGCCTGGCGAACACCAGCGCCTGCCCTTTGCGGTCACTTCGCTGGAGCGCAAGTTCATCATGACCCCCATGGCCGAAGGCCTGCGCCTGGCGGGCACGGTGGAGTTCGCCGGGCTGGAGGCGCCGCCGAGCATGCAGCGGGCGTGGCAGTTGCACCGCTTGAGCAAAGGCTTGTTTCAGCAAGAGCTGAGTGTTGAAGGCGCCACGCCGTGGATGGGCTTTCGGCCTTCGCTGCCCGATTCACTGCCGGTGATCGACCGTGTGTGTGACGGGCGGGTGCTGTTGGCGTTCGGGCACCAACACCTGGGGTTGACCCAGGCGGCGGTCACGGCGCAATGGGTGGGGCGTTTGGCCGAGCGGGCTGGCGGGGCCGAGCTGGCGGCTTACCGGCTGGGCCGTTTTGGGAGATTCTAGGGGCTTGCCGATGGCATCACTCGGCGCGGCATCTTCAGGGTTTGGGAGATCGAGCGCCGCCCGCGCGGCGCATCGCGAGCT
>NZ_AEWE02000183.1:0-14964 GCF_000190455.2 Pseudomonas sp. TJI-51 | reverse complement strand
AGGAAACCAGGGGCGATTCACACAGTGCCGCACCAGCAGCTCGACCAGGGTATTTTTGAGCCGTGACACGCCTTGGGTGAAGTTGACTTTCCATCGCAGCTTGCGACCTTTGTGGCGCTGTTCGATGACCGGCTGTAGCAGGTGCTGCATCAACAGCGCCAGGTTCTTCAACAGTTGAGCGGCATGAAAGTCCTGCTTTACAGCGGTCACGCTGCGGCCGCTGAAGTTGTCCAGCGTCAGGGTTTGTTTGAGGCGACGGAAATCGGTTTCGATGCCCCAGCGGCGGTGGTAAAGCTCGGCAAGCACCTCAGCGGGAAAGGCTTCTCGATCCAGCAGCGAGGTCAGCAATACCTCGCTTTCGCCGTTGGCCAACTCGACCCGGATTAGTCTCAGCTCGATCTGGCTGGCAGGATCAACGCCAGCCTCGGAGCAGAACAGACATGCTTCAGGATGGTTGGCCACGAAAAGCTCTGTTCAACTTGGTCAGAGTGTAGAAACGCTTTGACCTGGGCGTTATAGCCACAGGGCAGGCGCATCAGAAAGTGCCGCTGTTGCTGCGCGAACAGCGCGAATAACCAGTGCCCAGGGTAACCACGGTCAAACAGCGTCAGGCTGTCAGCCGGCAGGTGCTCAAGGTGCAGATGGGCACAGTCGCGCTCGCCGACGGTCAGGGGCACGATCAGGCTATGCAAGGTTTGACCGTCAGCGACTTCGTAGAGTGTGGACAAGCGAGCCATGGGAAAGCCAGAGTGACTGCCAAAGAAGGTCGCCATGGTCGACTCCAGGGGTAAATGCACGGTCGAGCCATCCACCGCGAGCACCCTCAGCCCACGCCACTTCTGGCGCAGCCCTAAGCAGTCAATTTGTTGCTGCAGGAGGCGATTGAGACTTTCAAATACCTCGGGGTTGAGCTTTTTGCGCGCTTTGCAGAAGGCCTGCGCAGTGACCATTTGCGTCTCAGTCGACGCCTGATTGAGTACGCGATAGAACTGATCGAGTTCGGTTTGCAGGGCCGTGCGTGGCTGATTGAGCAGGAACAGGACGAGGTTCTTGAAGGTGAGCTGGCGTCGGAGGGTAAAGTCTTGAGGATTCTGGCGGTGGGCGGCGATGAAGGCGGGACAATCGAGCGGACTGGTTGTTTTTTGTACAATTTTCAAGTCAGGGTTTGGCTGGGGGTGTCAAGCGATGCGGTATAGGTAGTCAAAAGGGCTTCTCCCATGCACTGATTTGAGCGCTAATCATATGATATTATGGATAATTTCCAAAGTTGATGACATTGGGCAGCGGTCATTGCCTGGATTTCGAAATGAGTCTGTTGGGCAGAGGCAATACTGCAACCCTGGCTGGAGCGCCACGTGTAGTATTGGCCTATTACCCTTTTTGCCTGAAGAGGGAAATAATCCTTTTACCGGGAGGGCCTCAAAATGTGCGAGCTGTATATCAAAGCCGATCCAATACTGTACGAATCTCGGTCACGCTCGTTGCGTATACACGGCGTGATCACGACTCTGCGACTGGAAAACCAGTTTTGGGACATCCTCACAGAGATGTCCGCCGTGGAAGGCCTGACCACCAACCAGTTGATCACCAATCTCTATGAGGAGATCACCAAAGCGCGCGATGAGGCGATGAACTTCTCCTCATTCCTACGGGTTTGTTGCACTCGATACCTGGCTCAACAGCGCAGTGCCGCACCTCTTAAGCTGGTAAACCGCAGCGCCTGATTTTAAGCGATCGATACAGGAGCTGCGATCTATCTGTTGGTGCCGGCGACAAATTGACACAGTTGCTGACATGTCATTGACCCAGTCTGTTCTTCTTCGCGAATCATTGCCTTTGCTGGATTTGTGCTAACTTGGAGGTGGGTGAGTCTTGCATCAGCACACGGGTCAATTCGGCATTGGCGTCAACAGTTCGATGACCGATGACTGATTTTTCGAAAAAAGTACAAAAAGAGGAGAAAGTCATGGATACACACGTACAATCTTGGGCCCAAAAATTTCGCGAGCATTCTGATTCTGATGCCACGATCCAATCAATGGGTAAGTACTTCACGTGTACGTACATGCTCGACATGGAAACTGCAAAAGTCATCGTTGATATGCGCGATGGCAAGGTCAACGACATTAATGTCAACCCCGCCCCCCTCGATAGCTACCAATTCGCCTTTCGGGCAAGTGCCGCCACGTGGAAAAAATTTGGCATGGAGACGCCACCGCCAATGTTCCATGGTATCTGGGCGGCTTCGTTCCGGGAGGATTTGAAGATGGAAGGCGATCTGCTTGTGCTAATGCAGAACCTTCGCAACATCACCATTCAAATTGAATTGCTTCGTAAAACCGGCGTACCGGTTTAATCAGAATCTCGTCGGAGAAGAAACATGTCTCGAATTTCACCGGTAACAGGACATTATGTAACCCTCGAGGTGGACGGTTGCGAATACAAGGTGTTTTACAACCAAAATGGCAGCGGCCAACCTTTAATCTGCCAGCACACTGCTGGATGCCACAATCATCAATGGCGAGATCTGCTCGAAGACGATGATATTACGAAGGACTATCTGGTTATCGCCTACGATCTTCCGCGTCACGGGAAATCAGATCCACCTCTTAATAAGGAGTGGTGGAAAGAGGAGTACCGTCTCACGGCCGACCACTACGTAAACTTCATCGTTGCCCTCTGCGACGCGCTCGAATTGGAGAATCCGATCTTCATGGGTTCTTCATTCGGAGGCAATGTCGCTCTGCAGCTCGCTCTACGTCACCCGGACAGATTCAAGGCGGTGATACCGGTCGAAGCTGCTGCGTATGCGCCAGGATTCTACCTTGACTGGTGGCATCACCCCCATGCCAATGCCTCACAAGTTTGCGCAAGCGGAGTCTGGGATTTGATGGCGCCAATGTCGTCAGACAAGGACCGTTGGCTAACATGGCATTACTACAGTCAGGGCGCGGAAGCGTTCAAAGGTGATCTCTACTTCTACTCAGTCGATCATGATTTGCGGGACAAGCTTGGACAGATCGATGGCGAGAAGTGTCCAGTAGTGATGATGACCGGGACCTATGACTATCTGACTCCTCCTTCCGCGACCAAAGAAACGGCCGACCAGATCAAGGGTGGGTCATTCATTGAGATGGAGGACATCGGACATTTCCCTATGAGTGAAAACTACCCAGTGTTTAAAAAATACCTGGTAGAGGCTCTGCAACGTATCGATACCCAATTAACCTGACGTACCCACTGGTGACTCTGCCGCACCATCTCCAATTGGAGATGGTGCAGCTTTTCACAAAATATCTAGTTACAGGCTATCGGAACAAAGTCGGATTCCGCGTCATCGACTAGGCGTTGCCGCCACAGCGTTCTATGCCTTCAACGTGCTCGAAGTGCGAGCTGAGAAGATGAACGACGTCGCATCCGTCGAGTCACTGATGCTGCAAGCGCAGGTAGCGGTAAAGGCGTTTGGCCTGGAGTTGGCTGAAGACGAGGCTAACACGGTTGTCGGCCTAACCGATGAGCTCGTCTCGTTGCTGGAGAGGTCCCAGGTGGAGTCCGGGTCGGGCGACTCCGTGGAGGCGGCAAAAATCTATCTCGCCCAGTTCAAGCGGTACGCTCAAGCCCAGCGTGATGCTCGCGAAGCTCGCCTGCGCATGCAGCAGTTGGCCCAGGTGCTTGGCGAGCGGTTCACCGTGGTGATGCTGGATCAGCTCGACGCGGTCAACCTCCTGGCCTCGCAGGCGCAGCCGGCTGATTCGGTGCGTATGCTGCAGCTTGAACAAGCCTCCACGCTGCGTGACAAGCTGGCAAACCTGCGTGACAGCGAACTCTATTTCACTCTCGACGGCAGCACAGATGTGCGCAACGCCTGGGAGGCGAGAGTTATTGAACTGCGCTCGTACATGGAAAACTTGGAGCTGCGGCTTGAGGGTTCAGAGCGGGAGTCGTTGACCCAGGCGAGTACGGCGCTGGCGGAATACAGCGCCGCATTCAACGGTTATGCCGCAAGTCGTGATCAAGCCAGCGATAGCCAAGACGCGAGAATGACGCTGCTGACAGGGTAAGCGCACTGCTTGGCGCGGCCCACATCGCGCAGGTGCAGGCTTCGCAGTCGATGAGCCAGCGGGTATCCCGGCTGCTTGGGGGGATTGTGCTGTTGGCGCTTGGCTTTGGCATCGGTGCCGGTCTGCTGATTCGCCACTTGATCCTGCAGCCGCTGCGTCAGGCCGGTGAGCTTACCCGGTTCGTGGCATCTGGCGATCTCAGCGCACAGATCGATGCGGCCAGACGACGTGATGAGCTGGGGCATCTGCTCGGCAGCGTCGGCGTCATGCTCGACAGTCTGCGTGGGCTGATCGGCCGGATTGGCCAGGGTGTCGGGCAGTTGAACCAGGCCACCAGCGGCCTGGTTCAGGTGACTGAGCGTACTCGTGAGGGAGTCGACTTGCAGCACGAGGAGACTGAATTAGCGGCCACCGCCATGCAACAGATGGCCGCCACCGCGCAGGATGTCGCGCGCAATGCCAGTTAGACCCGCGATGCAGTCGAGCAGGCCAATAGGCAGGCGGGTAAAGGCAAAGAGTTGGTGCGTCAGGCGACGACCAAGATCGGTCACCTGGCACAGGAAATGAGCGGCTGTTCCGAGGCAATGGGCTCGCTGCTTAACGAGAGTGCGGCGATCGGCAAGGTTCTCGATGTGATCAATACCCTGGCCGGGCAAACCAATCTGCTGGCCCTGAATGCGGCGATTGAAGCAGCACGGGCGGGCGAAAACGGTCGGGGTTTCGCTGTCGTGGCGGACGAGGTGCGCCACCTGGCGCGGCGGACACAAGCTTCCACTGATGATATTGCCACTAGCATCAAGCAGCTGCGTACGGTGGCCGAGCAAACAGCCAGCCGCTTGCGAGGGAGCCACACGCTGACCGGCGAGAGTGTGGTGCTTGCCGAGCAGGCGTCACAGGCTTTGCAGGAAATCGCCGCGGCAGTCTCGACAGTCGAGCAGATGAGTCAGCAGATCGCTGCGGCGGCCGAACAGCAGAGTGCGGTGGCCGAACAGGTTGGCGAAAGCATGGAGCGAGTACGGGCGGTCGCTGAGCAAAGCACCGCGGCGAACGGCTTGCTGGAAACGTCAGTGCGCGGGTTGGAGCAGGTGGGCGACGCCCTCAACGCGGCGGTTGGAGGTTTTCGCACCACCTGAAGTGGGGGGGGGGTTATTTATGCCGAAGTTTGCCGGTGCCTGTTTTAGTCGAGTCTGTGCGGGGAAGTGGTAGTGCCGTTTTGTATTTGACCTGTTTGAGCGCGAAACTCGAGCGAATATTTGCGACGCCCGGGATCTTGGAAAGTTGATTAACAATAAATCGTTCGAGTGCCTGTACATCGGGTACCACAACCCGGATCAGGTAATCAGCGTCGCCGGTCATTAGATAGCACTCCATGACTTCCGGGTAGTTTTGTATCGCCTCTTCAAAAGTCTCTAATGCGCGTTCTACCTGGCGCTCCAGCGTAATTTGGATAAATACACTGACGCTCAGACCTAGTTCATAAGGGTCAAGCAGGGTTACGTAACGACTGATCAAACCCGATTCTTCTAATGCCCTCACTCTTGTCAGGCAGGGCGAGGGCGATAGATGCACGCGGGATGCGAGTTCGACGTTGGTGAGTCGAGCGTTGGCCTGCAGTTCTTCGAGGATGCGCAGGTCTATTGAGTCGAGTTGTGCTTGCGGCATGTTACGCCTCATTTGTGTTGATTGGCAGCATTATATGCCGAAAATTGGTAGTAATGAAGATTAGTACGGCGGCATGTTCTGTCGGTTTACCTCTAAGCTAACAGTAACAAGAGCGGAGGCAGATATGGGTGTGCTAAACGAAAATTCGATAACTGGGTCAGTGGCGTCTATGGATATTGACCGAGATGAAACACGGGAATGGCTGGAGTCGTTAGAGGCCGTCGTGCGCGATGGTGGTTCCGAGCGTGGCCAGTTTCTGCTTAAACAATTAGAGCAACACGCAAGAGCACTTGGCATCACCTCGCATGTGCACCCGTACTCGGCTTATCGGAACACAATTTCGATTGAAAAGCAGGGGCCCTATCCAGGCGACCTTGCTGTCGAGGAACGGATTACTTCCATCATTCGCTGGAATGCACTGGCCATGGTAGTGCGCGCCAATCAGGCTTACGGGGATTTGGGTGGGCACATTGCGAGTTATGCATCTGCCGCCGAAATCTTCGAGGTCGGTTTTAACCATTTCTTTCGTGCCAGTGATGAAAAGCACGGCGGCGATCTGGTGTTTTACCAGCCGCATTCGGCACCTGGCGTTTACGCCCGGGCGTTCCTCGAGGGACGTCTGTCGGAGGAGCAACTGGCCAATTACCGCCAGGAAGTGAGCGGCAATGGCCTGAGTTCTTATCCACACCCGTGGTTGATGCCCGATTTCTGGCAGTTCCCCACCGGCTCGATGGGTATTGGCCCGATCAGTGCCATCTACCAGGCGCGTTATATGCGTTACCTCGAGCATCGCAATCTGGCCGAAACCGCCGACCGCCATGTGTGGGGGGTGTTTGGTGACGGCGAAATGGATGAGCCGGAGTCCATTGCCGGCCTCACCCTCGCCGCACGGGAAAAGCTCGATAACCTCACCTTTATCGTCAACTGCAACTTGCAGCGTCTGGATGGCCCGGTGCGTGGCAACGGCCAGGTCATTCAAGAGCTCGAAGCGCTGTTTACCGGCGCCGGCTGGAATGTGGTCAAGGTCATCTGGGGCTCGGACTGGGATCCGTTGTTTGCGCGGGACAGCAGTAATGCCCTGTTGCAACGCTTTGCCCAGACCGTCGATGGTCAATATCAGACCCTCGGCTCCAAGGACGGCGCCTATAACCTGCTGCACTTCTTCCAGCAGGATCCGGAAATCCAGGCGTTGGTCTCGCATATGTCCGATGCCGATATCGATGCGCTCAAGCGCGGCGGTCACGACTTCCGCAAGCTGTATGCCGCGTTCGCTGCAGCCAAGGCGCACAAGGGGCGTCCGACCGTGATCCTGGCAAAAACCAAGAAGGGGTACGGCATGGGCGGTGCCGGCGAGTCGCGCATGACCTCGCACCAGGCCAAGAAGCTGGATATCGATGCACTCAAGGCATTTCGTGATCGCTTCGCGCTGCCACTGTCGGACGACGACGTCGCGCAACTGCGCTTCTATCGTCCGACTGAGGACAGTCAGGAAATACGTTACTTGCAAGAGCGCAGAACGGCGCTGGGCGGCTATATGCCGGCGCGGCAGAAGGGCAAAGAGCACGTCGCCGTGCCGGCCCTGGCCGACTACGCACGCTTTGCCTTCGAAGCCGACGGCAAAGAAATGTCCACCACCATGGCCGTGGTACGGATGCTCGGTGGTTTGCTTAAAGACAAGGAACTGGGTCCCCGCGTGGTGCCTATCGTCGCCGACGAGGCACGCACCTTCGGCATGGCCAACCTGTTCCGCCAGATCGGTATCTACTCGCCGCTGGGGCAACTGTACGAGCCGGAAGATGCCGGCTCGATGCTGTATTACCGTGAAGCCAAGGATGGTCAGTTGCTGGAGGAGGGCATTACCGAAGCCGGTGCGCTGTCTTCCTGGGTAGCGGCTGCGACCTCCTACAGTGCCCACGGCAAACCGATGCTGCCGTTCTACATCTATTACTCGATGTTTGGTTTCCAGCGAGTCGGCGACCTGATCTGGGCAGCGGCCGACCAACGTGCCCGCGGCTTCTTGCTGGGCGCTACCGCCGGGCGTACCACCTTGGGTGGCGAAGGGCTGCAGCACCAGGACGGCAGCAGTCATGTTATGGCCGCCACCGTGCCCAATTGCCGCGCCTACGATCCGGCGTTCGCCGGCGAGCTGGCGGTGATTGTCGATCACGGCATGCGCCAGATGATGGAGCGTGATGTCGACGAGTTCTACTACATCACCGTGATGAATGAGAACTACGCTCAACCGTCGCTGCCGACCGGCGTCGAGGATCACATCATTCGCGGCATGTACCGTTATGCCGCGACCGATGCGCCGTCGCCGCGTGGCGCGGTGCGGTTGCTGGGAAGCGGCACCATCCTGCGCGAAGTGATCGCCGCGTCCGAGCTGCTGGCTGCCGACTGGCAGGTGTCGAGCGAGGTGTGGAGCGTCACCAGTTTCAGCGAGCTGGCGCGCGAGGCGCGTGATGTGGAGCGCCACAATCGTCTGAATCCTGCTGAGCCGGAACAGGTCAGCCACCTGTGCGCCTCCCTCGCAGGCACCGCGCCGGTGATTGCTGCCACCGACTACGTTCGTGCCTGGCCGCAACTGATCGCCAGCTACGTCGATGCGCGTTTCATAGTCCTGGGCACCGACGGCTTTGGCCGCAGTGATACCCGCACCGCCTTACGCAGTTTCTTTGAAGTGGATCGTCACCAGGTGGTTCTCGCCGCCCTGGACGGTCTGGTGCGTGACGGCACGCTGCCGCGTCAGGTGTTGGCTGACGCCATTGGGCGCTACGGCCTGGATGGTAGCCGACCGGCGCCGTGGGCGCGCTAACGGGTTGTCTCTTCGTTCGCGCTCGATGAGCGTTCCATCCGCTCCCTGTAGGGGGAGCGGATCCACTTTCTTGGCGACGGTTAGTCATGAGTGAAATCAGAGAAATTCAAGTGCCGGATATCGGCGACTTCAAGGACCTTCCGGTGATCGAGGTATTGGTCAAACCGGGCGATACAGTGGCGTTCGACGACCCTTTGCTGACTCTGGAATCGGACAAGGCATCGATGGATGTGCCGAGCCCTGTGGCCGGCACCGTGGTGTCGGTCAGCCTCAAGGTAGGTGATCGGGTTTCCAAAGGCAGTGCCATGCTCAGGTTGCAGATGGCCGCCGATGAAACGCCTGCCGCTGCGGCGCCAGTGAATACCCCAGCAGTGGCGGATGCACCGGTGAGTGCAGCGCCGGCCCCCGTGGCCGCCAGTCCGGCTGCACCGGTGCCGGTGGCAGCTGTTGCGCCAGCGGTGAGTACGCCAGGTCTGAAACCCCATGCCAGCCCTTCGGTTCGCAGCTACGCGCGCAAGCTGGGTGTAGACGTAACCAAGGTGGTGGCTACTGGCAAAGGCGGGAGAATGCTTCGCGAGGATGTCGAACGCTTCGTCAAAGATGCCCTGGTTCGCCTGGACAGCCCCGTGCCTGGCTCGGGCAACTCAGGTGCCGGGCTCAATCTGCTGCCGTGGCCGGACGTCGATTTTGCCAAATTCGGTACCATCGAGAAGGTCGCGCTGTCGCGGATCAAGAAGATCTCGGGTGCCAACCTCGCGCGCAACTGGGTGATGATTCCCCACGTTACTAACAACGAAGAAGCGGATATCACCGAGCTGGAAGCGTTCCGCGTGCAACTGAATAAGGAAGGCGGCAAAGACGCGATCAAGTACACCATGTTAGCGTTTCTGATCAAGGCAGCGGTGGCCACGCTGAAAGCCTTCCCGCAGTTCAACAGTTCGTTGGGCAACGAAGACGGCGAGCCAATCCTAGTGTTGAAGCAGTACTACCACATCGGTTTTGCCGCCGACACGCCGAACGGGCTGGTGGTGCCGGTGATTCGCGATGCCGATCAGAAAGGCATCGGCCAGATCGCCAGCGAATGTGGCGAGCTGGCGAAAAAAGCCCGCGACGGCAAGCTGGGTCCCGCCGAGATGACCGGCGGCACCTTTACCGTTTCCAGCCTGGGCGGCATTGGCGGTACCGGCTTCAACCCCATCATCAACGCGCCAGAAGTGGCGATCCTCGGCGTTACCCGTGCGCAAATGAAACCGGTGTGGGATGGCAGTGGGTTCGCCCCGCGCCTGATTCTGCCCATGGCCCTGTCCTGGGATCACCGCGTGGTCGATGGCGCTGCTGCGGCCCGTTTCCTTCAGCACCTGGCTGCTCTGTTGGTTGATTTCCGTCGAATTACGCTGTAAGGGGCTAGCTCATGAGTCAGGTTTTTGAAGTGAAGATGCCCGGTATCGGCGATGCCGCGGCCATGCCGGTGATCGAGGTGCTGGTCAAGGTAGGCGATGTGGTGAACGTCGACGACCCGATCTGCGTACTGGAGTCCGATAAGGCTACGATGGATGTGCCGTCTTCTGCCGCTGGCGTGGTCAAGGAAGTGCTGGCCAGCGTCGGCGATAAAGTGGCCGAAGGCGCTGTGCTGTTGAAGCTGGAGTCGGAGGCGGCTGTTGCGCCGTCTGCGTCCGCTCCCGTGCCCGCTGTTGCAGCCTCGGCGCCTGCTGTCGTGCCCACAGCGGCTGCTAGCCATGCCGGCAGCTCTGATCTCGAATGCGACGTGCTGGTTCTGGGCGGAGGCCCTGGCGGCTACTCCGCCGCCTTTCGCTCCGCCGATCTGGGCCAGAAAACCATAATCGTGGAGCGTTATGCTTCCCTTGGCGGCGTATGCCTGAACGTGGGCTGCATTCCGTCCAAGGCCTTGCTGCATATCGCCAATGTGATGGAAGAGGTGCCCCATCTGGCAGCTCTGGGTATCGAGTTCGGTGCCGGCGCAGTCGATGTCGGTAAGCTGCGCGCGCACAAGGAATCGGTGGTCAACAAGCTGACCACCGGGCTCGCTGGAATGGCCAAGGGCCGCAAGGTCGATGTGGTGCGTGGCTTTGGGCGTTTTCTCGATCCCCACCGTATTGAAGTGGCCGTTTCCTCGGGCTCCGGCCAGGAGCAAACCGGCGAGAAGAAGGTCATCCGCTTCAAACAGTGCGTGATCGCCGCCGGCAGCCAGGCGGTAAAACTGCCCTTTATGCCGAATGATCCACGCATCGTCGACTCCACCGGGGCGTTGGAACTGCGTACCGTGCCCAAACGCATGCTGGTGGTGGGCGGCGGGATTATCGGCCTGGAGATGGCGACTGTTTATTCGGCGCTTGGCGCCCGTATCGACGTGGTCGAAATGCTCGACGGCTTGATGCAAGGGCCTGACCGCGACCTGGTGAAAGTCTGGGAAAAATACAACAGCCACCGTTTCGATAATGTGATGGTGAAAACCCGCACGGTAAAAGCCGAGGCCAGCGAGCAGGGCATTTGGGTGAGCTTCGAGGGTGAAAAGGCCCCCGCTGAGCCGCAATGCTATGACTTGGTCTTGGTGGCGGTGGGGCGCAAACCCAATGGCAACCAGATCGATGCCGACAAGGCTGGTATCACCGTGGGTGAGCGCGGCTTTATCGCCGTGGACAAGCAGATGCGCACCAACGTGCCGCATATCTTCGCCATCGGCGATATCGTTGGCCAGCCCATGCTCGCCCACAAGGCGGTGCACGAGGGGCACGTCGCTGCCGAAGTGGCAGCAGGCGAGGCGCTGAGCAATGCCGAGCTGGCGCGTAGCACCTTTGACGCATTGCAAATTCCTGGCGTCGCCTACACCAACCCCGAGGTGGCGTGGGCTGGTCTTACTCAGCAGGAAGCCAAGGACAAGGGCATCAAGGTCGAGGCCGCGGTATTCCCCTGGGCCGCTTCAGGCCGGGCGATTGCCAATGGTCGCGATGAGGGCTTCACCAAGCTGTTGTTCGATGCCGAGACCCATCGGCTGGTCGGTGGCGGCATCGTCGGCACCGGCGCGGGCGACCTGATCAGTGAAGTGTGCCTGGCCATCGAAATGGGCGCCGACGCCGTGGATATCGGCAAGACCATCCACCCCCATCCAACACTAGGTGAGACCGTGGGCATGGCGGCGGAAGTCGCCCATGGTAGTTGTACCGACCTGCCAGAGGCACGTCGCTGAGACGCGGAGGAGATGACAATGAACAGCTGAAATTAGGCAATCACGGCTGACTTGAGTCAATGGGTGGGCCGAGAGGAGCTGCGCTCCGACTGCCTGTCCGAATGAGCGTGGAACAGGTGTCCGGATCAGCGTGGGCTGAGTGTCCGAATGGCGTGGAATCCGCAGTACGTAATAGCCACATGTTACCCACCAGATTTTCATGCTGTCATCCTGAGCGCATAACAACACCACAGGAAAACCTCAGGCACACGATTGGTGCCAGCACCCAGTTCCTGATGTTGCCGCTCCAGCGCTCCGGGTGCCGTGCACGCGCCGCCTCGTACAGCTCGATACGCTTGCGCAGCAACTCTTCCGCTTGGCCAGTATGTCGCTGCGCCGGGGTCACGAACTTCAGGGCGCTGTGGCGATGTTCATGGTTGTACCAGGCCACGAAGCTGTTCACCCAGTTCCTGGCCTGCTCCAGCGTGTCGAAGGGCCGCTCCGGCCGCTCCGGCCACAGCGGGCAGTACTTCGCCGTGCGGAACAAGGCCTCGGCATAGGCGTTGTCATTGCTCACCCGCGGGCGGCTGAACGAGGGCATCACACCCAGGTTCTGCATGGCCGCCAGCATGGTCGAGCCCTTCATCGCGCTGCCATTGTCCGAGTGCAGTACCAGCGGCTGGCCTGCTCGCTGTTCACGTAAGCAGGCCTGGCGTAGCAGCTGGGCGGCCTGATCGGCGCTTTCACTTTCATGCACCTCGTTGGCCACCAGCTTCCGGCTGTAGACGTCCTTGATCATGTACCAGTAGAAGTAACGGCCCTTGACCGTGGTCGGCAGCCAGGTGATGTCCCAGCACCACAGCTGGTTCGGGCCGTCGGCCACATGGGTCGTCAGCGCTCGTTTCACCGGTGGGCGGCTACGGCCGCGCGGATGCTGCTGTTCGGCGTCCTTCAGCAACCGGTAAAAGGTCGACTCCGAGGCCAGCCAGGTGCCCTGATCGGCCAGCCGCGCCACGATCTGCTGCAGCGACAGGCCCAGTTCGGCGCAGGCCTGCGACCGCCGCGCTCCCGCCGCCACGGCGTCCTCGATCAACTGCAGCGTTCCACGGCGATCCGGGGCGCTGATCACTCGTCCTCGTCCTTCCCCCAGAGCGCCTCGGCTTTTTTTCGCAACACCAGCAGAGCCGCGGTTTCTGCCAGCGCCGCATCCTTGCGCCGCAGTTCACGCTCCAGCTGCTTGATGCGCTTCTTCGCGGCCTTTTCCTCTTCGCGTTCGCGCCGGGTCTTGCTCGGCTGAGCCAGGCTGTTGGCCTGCTCGCAGGCTTCGCGCCAGGCGTTGATCTGCTCGACATACAGGCCTTTGCGCCGGCAGTACTCCGCCAGCTCAGCCGCATTGAGGCTGGCGCTTTCCAGCACCACCCGAAACTTGTCCTGGCTCGACCACTGGTCGGCCTGCTGTCCATCTCCCGGCACCACTGCTCCCGCTGCTCTGGCCTGTTTGCGCCAAGCATACAGGGTGGCATCAGTAATGCCTGTCGCTTCCACCAGCTCCGGCACCGTCCGGTTCAAGGGCGGCATCATCTGCCGCACCACCCACTCCCGATGCTCTATCGAATAACGCGCCACACGGCTCTCACTTCCGCCCACCGAACAAGACTCATCGAATCAACTCACACGACAACTATCCTGACGCGGCGGGGCGGATGGCAACGCTGGAAACGGTCGCACCGGGTTGCAGGCATTCCTGAACAACCTGGGCCTTGAACGGTTTGGGGTAAGAGCTTCGTTGGCGCATGGAAATCCCGGCGATAAGGGCTATCGCGTCCGCTTAAAAATACGCGGACACCATCGCCCTTAATGCTGGAGTTCGGAAGGTGACTTGGCCGGACGCTTACCTCAGAACGGCGCTTTCTTGATCGAGTAGGAGGCGGGTTCACACCCGCCGTCCTCTCACACCACCGTGCGTACGGTTCCGTACACGGCGGTTCAGGTTATGCGACTAAGCCGGTTGATCGTATCCAGTATCGAGACCAATCCGAGTTGATCCCACAGTTTCTTCGGTAGGGCCTGATTCACATGTGGCGCACCCGAGTTCCACCATGGGCCTCGGCCATTGAAAGCAGATTTACAAGCACGCTCTCGGCTTAGACCCAGACGCATCAGGTTGCTGATCCTCGTAGAGGGTTGCTTCCATTGCCGCCAGATGACACAGCGAAGTTTGTGCCTGATCCACCCGTCCAGCTCTTCTAGTGGGCGCCTGCTCTGACTGAGCTTGAAGTAACTCGCCCAGCCCCGTACCACGGGGTTCAGCCGCTCGATGATATAGGCCACCTTGCGGCCTCGCGCCCCGCGCAGCAGCTCCTTGAGCCGACTGCGCAGGCGACCAAGGCTCATCGTCGCTACCCTCAGCCTAGGCTGTTGATGCCAGCTCATCCCATAACCCAAGTAGTCGCATTTCCACGCCCGTGCCACTTGGCTCTTCTTCCTGTTCACCGTCAGTTTCAGACGCTCTTTCAGGAAGCGCTCGACGCTGGTCAGTACTCGCTCGCCTGCCCGCTGACTACGTACATAGATGTTCGCATCATCGGCATAGCGCACAAAACGGTGCCCCCGCCGCTCCAGTTCACGGTCAAATTCGTTGAGCAGGATGTTCGACAGCAACGGCGAGAGCGGGCCGCCTTGCGGCGTCCCTTCCTGCCGTGGGCTGACGACACCGCCCGACATGACCCCGGCTTCAAGGTAACGGCGGATAAGCCTGAGCACGCATTTGTCTTCGACACGGCGCTCGATACAGGCCATGAGTATGTCGTGGTTGACCCGATCAAAGAACTTCTCCAGATCAAGTTCCACGCACCAGCGATGGCCCGCCCCCACATGGGAGCGGGCCGTTTCGACGGCTTGATGAGTGTAGTGGTCTACTAACCCCGGACACCTTTTTAGGCGAAAATGGTCGCCACACAGAGGTGTTCGATGAGCAGACAACGACGTACTTTCACCCCCGAATTCAAGCGCGAGGCAGCCGGCCTGGTGCTCGACCAGGGCTATAGCCTTACTGAAGCCGCCCGGTCGCTCGACTTGGTTGAATCGGCGCTGCGCCGCTGGGTGAATCAACTCCAGTCAGAACGTGGCGGTGCTACGCCAACGAGCAAGGCGCTGACCCCCGAGCAGCAGAAGATCCAAGAGTTGGAAGCTCGGATCAACCGGCTGGAACGGGAGAAATCGATTTTAAAAAAGGCTACCGC
>NZ_AEWE02000182.1:275-2010 GCF_000190455.2 Pseudomonas sp. TJI-51 | reverse complement strand
AGATGCTCCGGCTACCCTTGTCTTGCAATCAATGCAGCTCGAAGGTATCGGCATCCAGGTTGGCTGGGAACTTGGTGCGGTACGCCGCCAGTTCCGCCGCACTCAGCACCACGGTAAACACCCCGTCCGCCTCGCCGGCACTCAGCAGGCTCTCACCCTGGAAGTCCAGCACCTGGCTGTCACCTGAATAGGCAAAGCCCTTGCCGTCCGTACCCACCCGGTTCACCGCTGCCACATAGCACAGGTTCTCGATGCCCCGCGCCGGCAACAGGCGGTTCCAGTGCTGGCGGCGAGCGGCCGGCCAGTTGGCGGTGTACAGCAGCAGGTCGGTATCCTGGGCGTCGCGGCTCCATACCGGGAAGCGCAGGTCGTAGCAGATCAGCGGGCGAATCCGCCAGCCCTTGAGCTCGAACTGCACCTGGCGCTCGCCCGGGGTGTAATGCTTGTGCTCGCCCGCCATGCGGAACAGATGGCGCTTGTCGTAGTGCAGAATCTCGCCATCCGGGCGCGCCCACAGCAGCCGGTTGCGGTGGCTGCCATCGGCCGCCTGCACGATCACGCTTCCGGTAATCACCGCGTTGTGTTTTTTCGCCTGCGCCTTGAGCCATTTGTAGGTGGGGCCATTCTCAGGCTCGCACAGGCTTTCCGATTGCATGGAGAACCCCGTGGTGAACATCTCTGGCAGGATCACCAGGTCCACTTCACCGGCCTGCTCAAGCAGTACCTCGAAGTGCGCGTAATTGGCCTCGCGGTCATGCCAGGCAAGGGTAGTCTGCACCAGGGCGATTTTCAGGTTCGGCAATGTGCTCAGATCGCGCATAGTTTTTCCGCTGCCTGGCGCAGCGTCTCCTCTCGTTTGGCAAAGCACAGGCGCACCAGGCGTTGCTCGGGGATGGGTTGCTGGTAGAACACCGACACCGGAATGGTCGCCACGCCGTGCTCACGGGTCAGCCACAGCGCCATGTCGACATCATTCAGGTCCGGGCGTATGTGCGAATAATCCACCAGCTGGAAATAAGTGCCCGCCGTGCGGGTAAAGCGCAATCGCGAACCCTCCAGCAAGCCGCAGAACAGGTCGCGCTTGGCCTGGTAAAAGGCCGGTAACTCATCGATGTGCTCCGGGTGCTCGGCCATGAAGTCGGCCAACGCGCACTGCAGCGGGGTGACGCCGCAAAAGTTGACGTACTGGTGCACCTTTCGCAGTTCGGCGCTCAGCGCCGGCGGGGCGATCACGTAACCGGTCTTCCAGCCGGTGACGTGGTAGGTCTTGCCGAACGAACTGACCACGAAGGCGCGCGGGTACAGCTGCGCATGGGCCAGCACGCTGGCGTGGCGTACCCCATCGTAGACCAGGTGCTCGTAGACCTCGTCGCTGACCAGGTAAATATCCCGGTCGGCGATCAGCTGCGCCAACTGGTCGAGGTCTTCGCGGGTGATCAGGGCGCCGCTGGGATTGTGCGGTGAATTGAGGATGACCATGCGCGTGCGCGGGCTCAGGGCATCGCTGAACTTCTGCCAGTCGATACGGAAGTCGCCATCGCTCAATTGCACATGCACGCAACGGCCACCGGCCAGTTCCACCGAAGGCTCGTAGCTGTCGTAGCACGGATCGAAGACGATCACCTCGTCACCGGCATGCACCACCGCCTGGATGGCGCAGAAGATCGCCTCGGTAGCGCCGGGGGTGATGGTCACTTCCTGGTCAGCATCCACCTTTGCCCCGTACAAGCGCTCC
>NZ_AEWE02000182.1:0-258 GCF_000190455.2 Pseudomonas sp. TJI-51 | reverse complement strand
GCGCAGCGCCGGCAGGCCGGTCATCGGCGAGTACTGGTTATGCCCGGCGGCCACATGCCGGCCTACTGCATCGAGCAGTGCCTGTGGGCCATTGAAATCGGGAAACCCCTGCGACAGGTTCAACGCGCCAGTTTGCACGGCGAGCTGGGACATGGTGGTGAAGATGGTCGTGCCGACATTCGGCAGTTTGCTGCGGATCATGGAGCCCTCTTTCCTGGGGACTGAGAGCTATAAGCTACAAGTTTCAAGCTACAAGCT
>NZ_AEWE02000181.1:0-1183 GCF_000190455.2 Pseudomonas sp. TJI-51 | reverse complement strand
AGAGGGTGTAGACAAAATAAACTAAACTCACCACTCCTTCAGCCTGGACAGCCTTGAAGTCATGCCTCGAACCGGACGCCCGCCCGCGATTGCCGCAGAGCAGTACCCAATGCTCGTCAAGCTTGCACAAACCCATCCCTTCTCCAGCCAAGCTGAATTAGCGGATGCATTCCATGCTGAAACGGGTATCACCGCTCATCCCGACACGTTTGCAAAAGCCTTGAAGCTGGCTGGAATTACACGAGTGAAGCAGCGTGCCAAAGGCAGCTTTGTTTCACCCGAACCTCGCAAGTCCTACGGCTACAACGAAACGCACCGACGCCAGTTGCCGGAGCAACGATATCCCAGCTGCCTGACTGATGCTGAATGGGCGCTGGTCGCCGATTTGTTTGAAACTCAGGGAGGTCGTGGTGTGCCACCGCGTCATTCTCGACGGATGCTGCTCGAAGCCTGCTGCTATGTAGTACGCACGGGGTGCTCATGGCGCATGCTGCCGCGCGAGTTTCCTCACTGGGACAATGTTTACAAGACCTTCCGCCGGTGGAGTACGCAGGGCAAATTTGAGCAGATGCATGATCGCTTACGAACCCAATGGCGCGACAGAGAGGATCGTGACGACAATCCGTCGGCGGCATTTTGGATTCGCAATCAACTCGCAGCTCTCCACAGGGAGGGGACAGTGGCTACGACGCTGGCAAGAAGGTGAAGGGGCGCAAACGAAGTCTGATAGTCGATACGTTGGGCCTGCTTCTGGCGGTGAGTATCAGTGCAGCAAGTGTGCAGGATCGGGACGCGGCGGATGACGCAGTGGCTTATTCGAAGGAAAAATACCCGTCATTGAATACGCTGTTCGTTGATAGTGCATACGCCGGAAAATGGGCCCAGCGCATGAATCAAACGCACGCGGTCGACGTTCAAGTGATCCGCGGGCCAAACAACCGACGAACAGGTAAATGGCATTCAGAGCAAGGCGATATGTTTGCGGTAGCGCCTGCTCCGACCGGTTTCGTGGTAATGCCCAAGCGGTGGGTGGTGGAGCGGACTCATGCTTGGAACGAGAGAGCTCGGCGACTGATTATGCACCACGACCGGTTGTTTGCTGTTAGCGAGGCATGGGTGTGGCTGGCCGAGGCTAGGATGCTCGCACGCCGGCTCACGACTTGATTTTGTCTACACCCTCTTA
>NZ_AEWE02000180.1:384-541 GCF_000190455.2 Pseudomonas sp. TJI-51 | reverse complement strand
GGTGGCAATAACGAAGGCGATCTGGTCAAGGTCAGCATCGTGGCCGATCAAGTTTCGGTCAACGAAGCCACCGAACCAACCTTCACCGTCACCCTGAACAAGGCTTTGGACAAGCCGTTCACCGTAACCCTGAGCACCGGTGCCACCCTGACCTTCG
>NZ_AEWE02000180.1:0-228 GCF_000190455.2 Pseudomonas sp. TJI-51 | reverse complement strand
ACCGATACGCAGAGCCCGGTTACTGCTCAGCTGTCGGTAGACAACACCACCGTCGCTGAAGGCGGCAAGATCACCTACACCGTGACTCTGGTCAGCGCTGATCCAAGCTTGCCAGTAACCAACCACAAAGGTCTGACCTTCACGCTGACTGATGGCACTACTGTGACCGTCAAGGCAGGTGAGGCCACCGGTTCGGTTACCGTCACTGCGCCAGACAACGTCTACGTC
>NZ_AEWE02000018.1:0-24876 GCF_000190455.2 Pseudomonas sp. TJI-51 | reverse complement strand
AACTTATTGGGGGCAGTCCACCCCGTGGGAGCTGGCTTGCCCGCGAAGCAGGCGACGCTGTGCCTGGCACCGGCTCCGCCGGTGTTCGCGGGCATGCCCGCTCCCACAGGGGCCTGCGCTGGCTTGAAGTTGCCGCCGGACTCGCACGAGCAACTGTCTTTCTCAAAATTTGAAGCCTGCGCGATTCACCTGTGGGAGCGGGCAAGCCCGCGAAAAGGCCGGAACAGGCTTACGCCGGCGTCAACTGCAACCCACGCCACTCAAAGGCAACCGGTGCCAGCACTTGGTCAATCTGCGCGTCCTGCCACAACTGCGCCATGGTCTTGCCCGCCCCCGGATGCACCAGTTCCGGCGCCAACAGCGACAGCGGCCATAACACGAAGGCGTTCTTCAAGATCTCTGCCCGGGGCAGTACCAGCCCATCGAAGTTGCCATGCAGGTCGTCATACATCAGCACGTCGATATCCAGCGGCAACCCTTTGCGGTCAGGCGCATAACGGCCATTGTCGGCCTCGATGAACTTCAGCCGGCGGTCCAGTTCGATCAACGGCAGCGCGGTTTGCCCGCTGACCACGAAATTGATGAATGGCCCGCTCTTGATCCCCACCGCCTTGCTCTCGAAAGCCGGAGAGCAGCGCATGTCGGTGAGAATCGCGGCCAATGCATCAAGCCCGGCACACAAATGCGCCTCACGGTCGACATTGCTGCCAAGGCCCAGGTAAACCGTGCTCAGAGACATCCGCGCTCGATCTCCACGCCAACACCGCCACGGGCCGCCGGCACCGCGCCAGGCTTGGTCAGCTTCAACCGCACCCACGGGATGTGGAACTCTTCCATCAAGGCAGCCACCAGGCGCTCGGCAAAAGTTTCCACCAGCTCGAAACGGGCCTGCTCGGCGAATGCCTGGATACGCGCCGAAACGCTGGCGTAATCCAGGGCCAGGTTCAGGTCGTCGCCGGCCGCCGCGGGGCGGTTGTCCCAGGCAAAGCTCAAGTCCAGGCGCAAGCACTGGCGAATATCCCGCTCCCAGTCATAGGCACCGATAACGGTATCGACTTCCAGGCCTTCGATGAACACTCTGTCCAAGCACTTCTCTCCACAGCACGACAAGGGCGACTGGCGCCGTTAGAATCAGGGCGTCCTCGCCCGGAATAGTTAGCATGTTTTGGTTACTGGCGTTGCTCGCCTACCTGCTCGGCTCGCTGTCCTTCGCCATTGTTCTCAGCCGCCTCTCAGGCAGCCCGGACCCGCGTTCCAGTGGCTCAGGCAATGCCGGCGCTACCAATATGCTACGCCTGGCAGGCCGTAAAATGGCGATCCTGACCCTGCTTGGCGACCTGTGCAAGGGCCTGCTGCCAGTATTGCTCGCCCGCCTCGCCGGACTGGACCTGCAAGAACAGGCCTGGGTAGGCGTGTATGCAGTGCTGGGCCACCTGTTTCCAGTGTACTTCCGCTTCCAGGGTGGCAAGGGCGTGGCGACGGCGGCCGGCATGCTCATGGGCCTGTATTTCCCCGCCGCGCTGCTGGCGGTTGGCGCCTGGCTGCTGATTTTCTACCTCACCCGTACCAGCTCGCTGGCCGCGCTGATCGCCACCCCGCTGACCTTGCCATTGCTGGCCTGGCGCGAGCCGGAAGCCCTGCTGCCGATCACCGTGCTCACCGCCTTGATCGTCTGGAGCCACCGCAGCAACCTGCGCGATCTGTTTGCCGGGCGCGAACGCCACTTCTGAACCTTACCGCCCACCGTTACAGCGGTGGCAATTGCTCCATGGGCCAGCGTGCCTGCACGCTGATCCCCAGGCCCTGCTGCTGCCCGGCC
Source organism: Pseudomonas sp. TJI-51 (assembly GCF_000190455.2). Taxonomy (NCBI): domain Bacteria; kingdom Pseudomonadati; phylum Pseudomonadota; class Gammaproteobacteria; order Pseudomonadales; family Pseudomonadaceae; genus Pseudomonas; species Pseudomonas sp. TJI-51. The sequence continues at coordinate 23,057 of NZ_AEWE02000018.1, read as the reverse complement.
AGCAGCCGCTGGCAGCCGGCATAGGCGATCATCGCGCCGTTGTCGGTGCAGAACTGCGGCCGCGCGTAATACACGTTGCCCTTCATGCCGGCCAGCATCTCTTCCAGCGAGGCGCGCAAGGCCTTGTTGGCACTTACGCCACCGGCGATGACCAGGCGCTTGAGGCCCGTCTGCTTGAGGGCCCGCTTGCACTTGATGGTCAAAGTCTCTACCACGGCCTGCTGGAATGCCAGCGACACGTCGCAACGGGTTTGCTCGCCGTCGTCGCCAGCATTCTTGCACTGCTGCCAGGTGTTCAGGGCGAACGTCTTCAGGCCACTGAAGCTGAATTCCAGGCCAGGGCGATCGGTCATCGGCCTGGGGAACACAAAGCGCCCCGGCACGCCCTGCTCGGCCAGGCGCGCGATTTCCGGGCCACCCGGGTAATTCAGGCCAATCAGCTTGGCGGTCTTGTCGAAAGCTTCGCCAGCGGCATCGTCCAGGCTCTCGCCCAGCAGCTCGTATTGGCCGATGCCATCCACCCGAACCAGCTGGGTATGGCCGCCGGACACCAACAAAGCGACGAACGGAAACTCGGGCGGGTTTTCTTCCAGCATGGGCGCCAGCAGGTGGCCTTCCATGTGGTGTACGCCAATTGCCGGAATGTCCCAGGCAAATGCCAGGGCCTGGGCGCACGACGCCCCCACCAGCAAGGCCCCGACCAGGCCGGGGCCGGCGGTATAGGCGATGGCGTCGATTTCGGTGGCGACACAGCCCGCCTCGTCCAGCACCTGGCGGATGAGGGGCAGCATGCGCTTGACGTGGTCACGCGAGGCAAGCTCGGGCACCACACCGCCAAACACGCGGTGCAGGTCGATCTGGCTGAACAGCGCGTCGGCCAACAAACCGCGTTCGCTGTCGTATAATGCGACGCCAGTTTCGTCGCAGGATGTTTCCAATCCCAGTACTAGCATGGGCTCGTCCCTTGTGGGGGCTGAATTCGAAGCCGCGCATGATAGTCCCCGTGCCGAGTGCCGACCAGCGGTTTTCGATCAGAGGCTTTGCATTCCGGCTTGCTAAGGGTTAACATCCGCAACCCTTGAAAACCGACGTTCTCCAGCACACCTTTGTTTTGCCAGGAGCACGTCTACCCCGGTAATGAATTAAGGTAGCCCTGGATGCCAGCCGTCAAAGTTAAAGAGAACGAACCCTTCGACGTAGCTCTGCGTCGTTTCAAGCGCTCCTGCGAAAAAGCCGGTGTACTGGCTGAAGTTCGTAGCCGCGAGTTTTACGAGAAACCGACCGCAGAGCGTAAGCGCAAAGCAGCTGCTGCTGTTAAGCGTCACGCCAAGAAAGTTCAGCGCGAACAGCGCCGCGCCGTTCGTCTGTACTAATACAGGCGTTCAACGCAAAGCTTCTGCCCTGCCCGGCTAACGCCGGGCGATGGCAGTGGTCGTTTTACACTTGGGCAGCCAGCCCAAGGCCCCGCACAAGCTTCACGCGAACTGCATACGGGCAACCTGCCTGAAACGTCAGAGCTGGTCTTCGCTGTTCCATGACCAGACGTGCACGTCAGACTGACGGGCCCCTAGTGGCCGGCGGCGAGCACACATTTCCTCGCACCATATCAAGCGGCACCCGCCCCATTCGGCGCGCGAGCGATTAGACTTGCCAGTTGCCAGATGACGAGACTGCCATGGCCGGGCTGATTCCCCAGAGCTTCATTGACGACCTGATCAACCGCCTCGACATCGTCGATGTGGTGAGTTCGCGCGTCCAGCTGAAAAAAACCGGCAAGAACTACTCCGCCTGCTGCCCGTTCCACAAGGAAAAAACCCCTTCCTTTACGGTCAGCCCCGACAAGCAGTTCTACTACTGCTTCGGCTGCGGCGCCGGTGGCAACGCTCTGGGCTTTGTCATGGACCACGACAACCTGGATTTCCCCCAGGCCGTCGAGGAGCTGGCCCGCGCCGCCGGCATGGAAGTGCCCCGCGAACAAGGGCGCCGTGACAACAAGCCACGCCAGCCCACCGATTCGCCACTATACCCGCTGCTGGATGCAGCCTCCGAGTTCTACCGCCAGGCGTTGCGCAGCCACCCGACCCGCAAGGCGGCGGTGGACTACCTCAAAGGCCGTGGCCTGTCCGGGGAAATTGCCCGCGATTTCTGCCTGGGCTTCGCCCCGCCCGGCTGGGACAACCTGCTCAAGCACCTAGGCGCCGACGCCCTGCAGCAGAAGGTGATGATCGATGCCGGCCTGCTGATCGAGAACGCCGAAAGCGGCAAGCGCTACGATCGCTTCCGCGACCGGGTAATGTTCCCCATCCGTGACAGCCGCGGGCGCATCATCGCCTTCGGTGGCCGGGTGCTCGGCGACGACAAACCCAAGTACCTGAACTCCCCGGAAACCCCGGTATTCCATAAGGGCCAGGAACTTTACGGGTTGTACGAGGCGCGCAAGCACAACCGCAACCTCGACGAAATCATCGTTGTCGAGGGCTACATGGATGTCATCGCCCTCGCCCAGCAAGGCTTGCGCAATGCCGTGGCCACCCTTGGCACGGCCACCAGCGAAGAACACCTCAAGCGCCTGTTCCGCGTGGTGCCCAGCGTGCTGTTCTGCTTCGACGGCGACCAGGCCGGGCGCAAAGCGGCATGGCGCGCGCTGGAATCGGCGCTGCCCAACCTGCAGGACGGCCGTCGGGCGCGCTTCCTGTTCCTGCCTGAAGGCGAAGACCCAGACAGCCTGGTACGCGCCGAAGGCACCGACGCCTTCATGGCCCGCATCAACCAGCACGCCCAGCCGCTGGCCGACTACTTCTTCGAGCAACTGGGCGTCGAAGCCGACCCGCGCTCGCTGGAAGGCAAGGCCCACATGGCGACCCTGGCCGCACCGTTGATCGAAAAGATTCCCGGCGCCAACCTGCGCCAGCTGATGCGCAACCGCCTGAAAGAAATCACCGGCCTCGACCCTCAACAGGTCGAGCAACTGGCCCAGCAGGCACCCGCGCCCAGCAGCATGCCGGACTACGACCCTGGCTACGATTACGACGCCATGGCCAGCTACACCCCCGACTACGGTGACATGCCGCAGTTCGAGCCGGCGCCGTTCCAGCAGGAGCAGGCCTGGAAGCCCAACAAGGGCGGCGGCAAGAAGCCGTGGGGCGACAAACCATGGGACAAGAACCGCAAGGGCGGGAAAAACTGGCAGCGCGATGAAGCGCCGCCACGGGTGCCGGCGCCGGTCGAACCCCCTACCCTGGCGGCCCTGCGCACCTTGCTGCACCACCCGCTGCTGGCGGGCAAGGTGGAAGATGCCAGCCACTTCGCCGACGAAGAGCACCTGTACAGCCAGCTGCTGGTGGCATTGATCGAAGCCGCACAGAAAAATCCTGGGCTAAGCTCAATGCAGCTGATTGCACGCTGGCATGGCACCGAACAGGGCCGCCTGCTGCGGGCCTTGGCAGAAAAGGAATGGCTGATCGTGGCCGACAACCTTGAACAACAGTTTTTCGACACCATTACTAGCTTGTCCGCCCGCCAACGCGAGCGCAGCCTGGAACAACTGCTCAGGAAATCACGTCAAAGCGAATTGACCAGCGAGGAAAAAACCCAGCTCCTCGCCTTGCTGAGCCGGAATGTTCCCGCACAAACGCCGACCTCATCTGGCGCGTGAGGCCCATGCTCGGGTATAATCCTCGGCTTGTTTTTTGCCCGCCAAGACCTTCAGTGGATAGGGTGTTATGTCCGGAAAAGCGCAACAGCAGTCTCGTATCAAAGAGTTGATCACCCGCGGTCGTGAGCAGGGCTACCTGACTTACGCGGAGGTCAACGACCACCTGCCTGAGGATATTTCAGATCCGGAACAGGTGGAAGACATCATCCGCATGATCAACGACATGGGGATCAACGTATTCGAGAGTGCTCCGGATGCGGATGCCCTTCTGTTGGCGGAAGCCGACACCGACGAAGCCGCGGCCGAAGAAGCCGCTGCTGCGTTGGCGGCAGTTGAAACCGATATCGGCCGCACGACCGACCCGGTGCGCATGTACATGCGCGAAATGGGCACGGTCGAGCTGCTGACCCGCGAAGGCGAGATCGAAATCGCCAAGCGTATCGAGGAAGGCATCCGTGAAGTCATGGGCGCCATCGCCCACTTCCCGGGCACTGTCGATTACATTCTCGGCGAATATGACCGTGTCACCGCCGAAGGTGGCCGCCTGTCCGATGTTCTCAGCGGTTACATCGACCCTGACGACAATATCGCAGCGCCTACCGACGAGGTGCCGGTCATCGGCGCCAAGGCCCCAGCGGCCAAGGAAGAGTCGGACGAGGAAGACGAAGAAAGCGAAGGCAGTGACGACGAAGAAGAGACCGAAAGCGGTCCCGACCCCGTTGTCGCCGCACAGCGTTTCGGTGCGGTCAACGACCAGCTTCAGGTCACCAACAAGGTTCTGAAGAAACACGGTCGCAACCACAAGGAAAGCATCGAGGCCCTGCAGGCCCTGGCTGACCTGTTCATGCCGATCAAACTGGTACCGAAGCAGTTCGAGGTACTGGTCGAGCGCGTGCGTGACGCCTTGAGCCGTCTGCGCCAGCAAGAACGCGCCATCATGCAGCTGTGCGTGCGTGACGCCCGCATGCCGCGCGCCGACTTCCTGCGCATGTTCCCAAGCAACGAAACCGACCAGACCTGGAGCGGTGACCTGGCCAAGCGCAACACCAAATGGGCTGCTGCCCTGGGTGAAAAGGACGCCGCCATCGTCGCTTGCCAGCAAAAGCTGATCGACCTTGAGACCGAAACCGGCCTGACCGTTGCCGAGATCAAGGAAATCAACCGTCGTATGTCGATCGGTGAAGCAAAGGCCCGCCGCGCCAAGAAAGAAATGGTCGAGGCAAACCTGCGTCTGGTTATCTCCATCGCCAAGAAGTACACCAACCGTGGCCTGCAGTTCCTCGACCTGATCCAGGAAGGCAACATCGGCTTGATGAAGGCGGTAGACAAGTTCGAATACCGTCGTGGTTACAAGTTCTCGACCTACGCCACCTGGTGGATTCGCCAGGCAATCACCCGTTCGATCGCGGACCAGGCTCGCACCATTCGTATTCCGGTGCACATGATCGAGACGATCAACAAGCTCAACCGTATTTCCCGGCAGATGCTGCAGGAAATGGGCCGCGAACCGACCCCGGAAGAGCTGGGTGAGCGCATGGAAATGCCTGAGGACAAGATCCGCAAGGTGTTGAAAATCGCCAAAGAGCCGATTTCCATGGAAACCCCGATCGGTGACGACGAAGACTCGCACCTGGGCGACTTCATCGAGGACTCGACCATGCAGTCCCCGATCGATGTAGCCACGGTCGAGAGCCTGAAAGAAGCCACCCGTGACGTGCTCTCGGGCCTGACCGCACGCGAAGCCAAGGTGCTGCGCATGCGTTTCGGTATCGACATGAACACCGACCATACCCTTGAAGAGGTAGGCAAGCAGTTTGACGTGACCCGTGAGCGGATCCGTCAGATCGAAGCCAAGGCGTTGCGCAAATTGCGCCACCCGACGCGCAGCGAGCACCTGCGCTCCTTCCTCGACGAGTGAAGAACAAACCCCGGCCCAGGCCTAATGCCTGTTAGTTAAGCGTTACTGGGGCTGCTTTGCAGCCCTTCGCGGGCACGCCCGCTCCCACTCAAGAAATGCGCGATCCGCTGTGGGAGCGGGCGTGCCCGCGAAGGGTCGCAAAGCGACCCCAAATTTCTTAACTGACTCGCATTAAGCCCAGGCCGGGGTTTTTCTCAAGGCACTGTTGTATCTGACAAAAGGCCTCTTGTTCTTCCGCACACCAGCAGCAATGCCCGTCTACACTCGACTTCAGACCACCTGAAAGCGAGGCCGTCATGCCCCTGAAGCCGGCCATCCTGTTGCTGATCCTGATTGTCTGGAGCACAACGGCCGGCGCCCTTACCCTGACAGACGAGGAGCAAGCCTGGCTGGCTGCCCACCCGCAGCTGAGCCTGGGCGTAGATGCCTCCTGGCCGCCGTTCGAGTTTCGCGACCAGGAGGGCCGCTACCAGGGATTGGCCGCCGATTACATCGCCAAGATCCAGCAACGCCTGGGCGTGACACTGAAACCGGTCGAGCCCAGTAACTGGACCGAGGTATTGGCACAGGCACGCGAAAACCGAATCGACTTACTGCCCGGCATCATGTCGACGCCAGAACGCCAGGCCTACCTGTCCTTCACCCGGCCATACCTGGACTTTCCCATCGTGATCCTCGCCCACAAGGGCGGCGCTCAACCGCGCGACCTGAAAGACCTGTATGGGCTGAAAATTGCCGTGGTCGAAAATTATGCGCCACATGAGTTGCTGCGCACCCACCACCCAGACCTCAACCTGGTGGCACTGCCTAACGTCAGCTCGGCGCTGCAGGCCCTGGCCACCGACCAGGTGGATGCTGTGGTCGGGGACTTGGCATCGAGTATCTGGAGCCTGCGCCAGCTGAAGCTCGATGGCCTGTATGTCAGCGGTGAAACACCCTATCGTTATCAACTGGCCATGGCCGTGCCGCGCAACAATCCAGTCCTGGTCGGCATTCTCGACAAAGTGATGGCCGACATGAGCAGCGGCGAAATCAGCGAGATCCAGCAGCGCTGGGTGGGCAATGTGGTCGACCAGCGGATGTTCTGGTCCGACTTGCTGGTGTACGGCCTGCCAACCGTGCTGTTCCTGATGGGCGTACTGGCCATTGTCATCCGCATCAACCGCCGGCTCAGCTCGGAAATTTCCCGCCGCATTGCCCTGGAGCAGGAGCTGCGCAGCAGCGAATACCACTACCGTGGGCTGGTCGAAAGCCTTTCAGCCATCGCCTGGGAAGCCGACGCCAATGACTATACCTACAGCTATGTGTCACCCCACGCCGAGGGCCTGCTCGGCTACCCGCTGACCGACTGGCTGAAACCGGGCTTCTGGCGCAGCATACTGCACCCGGAAGATGCTCTCTGGGCCCAGGCGTACTGCGACAGCGAAACCGCCGCCGGGCGCGACCACAGCCTCGATTACCGAGTCATCCGCGCCGACGGCCAAGCGCTTTGGGTACGCAATATCGTCAGCATGATCGAACATGGCCACCACCCCGTGATGCGCGGCCTGATGATCGACATCAGCGAAACCAAGCGCACCGAGGACGCCCTGCGGTTGTCCGAGCAAAAATTCGCCTCGGTGTTCCAGCAATGCCCCGACATCCTGCTTATCGCACGCCACAGCGATGGCTGCCTGCTGGAGGTGAACGAGGCGTTCGAGGAACAGATCGGCCTGGCGCCGGACCAGGTGATCGGCCGCACCGCTACCGAGCTCAACCTGTGGGGCGTGGAAGGCAGCGGACCACGGGTGCTGGAGCGCCTGCACCAAGGCGGTATCCGCAACCTGGAAATGACCTTCCGCCGCAGCAATGGCCAATTGTTTACCGGCCTGACCTCGGCGGAAACCTTCGAGCTCGACGGCACCCCCGCGTTGGTAGTGGCGGTACGCGACATCAGCCAGCTCAAGGAAACCCAGCAGCAACTGCAAACCTCTGAAGAAAAATTCGCCAAAGCCTTCCATGCCTCACCCGACGGGCTGCTGCTGTCACGCCAGAGTGACGGCTTGCTGCTGGAGGTGAACGAAGGCTTCTGCCGCCTGACCGGCTACGATCTGAACCCGACCATCGACCAGACGTCGCTGGACCTTGGCATCTGGGTGGACCTCAACGAGCGCAAACGCCTGGTCGACCAGTTGAACCGCGACGGCTTCGTGCGTGATTTCACTTGCCACATTCGCCGCAGCGACGGGCAGATCCGCTTGTGCGAACTCTCGGCAAGGCCACTGCCGATTGCCGGGATCGACTGCATGCTGACCATCGCCCGCGACATTACCGAACGCCACCTCATGCAGGAAAAACTGCAACTGGCCGCCACGGTATTCGAGAACACTGCCGAGGGCGTACTGATTACCGACATCGACCAGCGCATCAGTGCGGTCAACCGTGCGTTCAGCGAAATTACCGGCTACAGCGAAATCGAAGCCCTCGGCCAAACCCCGCGCCTGCTCGCCTCCGGCCAGCACGACAGTGCCTTCTACGCCGCCATGTGGCACCAGTTGACCGCTGAAGGCCACTGGCAAGGCGAGATCTTCAACAAACGCAAGAGCGGGGAGCTGTACCCCAGCTGGCTGACCATCAGCGCGGTGCGCAACACCGAGCGCGAAATCACCCATTTCGTCGCAGTGTTCGCTGATATTTCCAGCCTCAAGCATGCCCAGGCCAAACTCGACTACCAGGCCCACCACGACCCACTGACCGGCCTGCCCAACCGCGCCTTGTTCGAGAACCGCCTGCAGGCTGCACTGGCCTGTGCGCAGGTGTCCAACCGCCAGGGTGCGGTGCTGTTCCTTGACCTTGACCGCTTCAAGCACATCAACGACAGCCTCGGCCACCCGGTCGGCGACCTGCTGCTCAAAGGCATCGCCCAGCGCCTAAAAGAGCAGGTACGCGACGTCGATACCGTGGCCCGCCTGGGCGGCGACGAGTTCATCATCCTGCTGCCCGGCCTGCACAAGCCCAGCGACGCCAGCTCCATCGCCAACAAGCTGCTGGCTTGCTTCAACGCACCGTTCCAGGCTGGCGAACACGAGTTCTTCACCAGCGCCAGCATTGGCATCAGCCTTTATCCACAAGACGGCAGCGACGTTGCCACGCTGATCCGCAACGCCGATGCCGCCATGTACCGCTCCAAGGCCAAGGGCCGCAACCGCGTCGAAGCCTACACCCGCGACCTCACCGCCCAGGCCAGCGAACGCATTGCCCTGGAGCATGAACTGCGCCGCGCCGTGGAGCGCAATGAAATGAGCCTGTGCTTCCAGCCCAAGCTCAGCCTCAAGACCCAGAGTCTGGTCGGTGCCGAAGCGCTGATCCGCTGGAGCCACCCGACCTTCGGTGAAGTGCCGCCTGAGCACTTCATCCACCTGGCCGAAGAGAACGGCACCATCCTGCAGTTGGGTGACTGGGTACTGGAGCAGGCCTGCCGGCAGATGCATCGCTGGAAGCGGGACTATGAAGCGTTCGGCCCGCTTTCGATCAACCTGGCTGGCGCCCAATTGCGCCATCACGGCCTGGCCAAGCGCATCGAGCAATTACTCAGGACCTACGGCCTGAAGGCGGGCGACCTGCAGTTGGAAATTACCGAGAACTTCATCATGAGCCAGGCCGAAGAAGCCTTGGTCGTGCTCCACCAGCTGAAGAAACTGGGCGTGCAGTTGGCCATTGACGACTTCGGCACAGGCTATTCATCGCTGAGTTACCTCAAGCGCCTGCCGCTGGATATCCTCAAGATCGACAAGTCGTTCATCCGCGGCCTACCTGACGACCCCCACGATGCAGCCATCGCCCGGGCGATCATCGCGCTGGGCCGCAGCATGCAATTGACCATCATTGCCGAAGGGGTGGAAAACCAGGCGCAGCAGCGTTTTCTGGCAGCGGAAGGCTGTGAGCAGATCCAGGGCTACATCGTCAGCCTGCCACTGCCGCCAGAGGAATTCGCTGCTTCGTTCCTTCGCATAGCACTATCGGATCTTTCAGATGGCACAGCTGCGAAACCCTCGTTATAATCCGGCCACTTACTGAGGGCCTATAGCTCAGTCGGTTAGAGCAGAGGACTCATAATCCTTTGGTCCACGGTTCGAGTCCGTGTGGGCCCACCAGCTACTGAAAAGCCGCGCACTGCGCGGCTTTATGCTTTCTAAGGTAGTGGTCTCGCTATTGGCTCCATGGCCAAAAGGTACAAAATCGGTACAGTACTGGTAAGCCAGTCTGCCTTTGGAGTCCTTTTCATATGGCAACAATGGTCAAAACCCCTTCCGGCACTTGGCAAGCCGAAGCCCCAAAACGGGCTGGGCATTATCGGCTCACTGAATGAGCCGAATAGGCTCGCTAATCGGCTCACAGATGAACGCTCCCATGAATGACCCGCGCTGGATCTGGCAGCAGCCCAACTGGCCGCACTTTAGCTGGCGAGGCGAAACGCTTGCCCAGCTGCTGCGCGCTTGCAATCACGCTCAGGGGCGTTTGCTCGGAATGCTCGGTGCGGTGGGCAGTGACACCGAAGTGCAGAGCAGCCTGGATGCCATGCTTCAAAACATCGTCACTTCTTCAGCCATCGAGGGTGAGCAACTGAATGTCGGTTCGGTGCGTTCATCACTGGCGCGGCGCTTGGGGCTGAGCGAAGAGGGTCGCACCACCTCACGTTCCGAAGGCCTGGCGGAACTGCTGCTCGATGCCACCTGCCTGTATCAACAAGCGCTAGACGAGCAGCGACTTTTCACCTGGCACCGTTGGCTATTCCCCACCGATGACCAACTGCTGGCTCGACCGCTACACATCGGCACACTGCGCGGCGAAGAGCCGATGCAGGTCGTTTCCGGTCGCATAGACCGCCCTACGGTACATTTCGAGGCCCCTCCCCGCGCGGGCCTGGAAGAGCAATTGGCGGGCTTTCTCGCCTGGTTCGAAAGCAGCCGAAGCGATGCCAGCCTTGACCCCTTTCTGCGCGCTGGCATCGCCCATTTCTGGTTCGTTACCCTGCACCCCTTCGATGACGGCAATGGTCGCCTAACCCGCGCCATCACCGATCTGGCCTTGGCCCAGGGCGAACATCAAGCCATCCGCTTCTATGCCCTGTCCGCAAGCATCCTTGATGACCGAGCAGGCTATTACCGCATGCTTGAAGCCAGCCAGAAAAGCACACTGGACATCACTGCTTGGCTGCAATGGTTTCTCACGACGTTGCTCAATAGCCTGGAGCAGGCTCTTGCTCGTATCGACCGAGTGCTGGTCAAGGCGCGCTTCTGGCAGGCGCACCGCAGCCAAACCCTATCGGCGGAGCAGGTCAAAGTGCTTAACCGCCTGCTTGATGGCGGCGAACGGGGTTTTGAAAACGGTATCAGCGCAGCCCAGTACCAAGCCGTGGCCAAGGTATCCAAAGCCACCGCGACCCGCCATCTGAGCGACCTGCTGGAAAAAGGCTGCATCGAGCGGCTGCCCGGTAGCGGGCGCAGCACCCGTTACCAGATAGCACGCTGAGCACGTGAGCCGACCCAGTCAGCCCCCTGGTGCGTCGTCGCGCCATAGGATAATGGTTGCGATCCACTTGAGCGATAGAAAGCAATTACTCGTACACCACTACGCTTACCTTTGCCGTTTGCAGCCCAGCGAACCTTGCGGTGCCCGCCAGTGCCGCGGCCGCTTTGCGGCCCTTTCGCGACACAAGGCAGCTCCTACAGGGGCCGCGTCGCTAGCGGCTGGCCTTGCCCTGATCGGCATTGGCTGGCTAGGCTAGCGGGCCAACCGTAGAGACTCGCCATGTCGGATGCCCGCCTTATCACCCTGGATGAAATCGATCGCCAGCTGATCGCCCTGCTGCAGATCAACGCCCGTGAAAGCGTGGCCAACCTCGCTCGCCAGCTGGGTATCGCCCGTACCACGGTCAACTCGCGCCTGGAGCGGCTGGAGAAGACCAAGGTCATTGCCGGTTACGGTGTGCGCCTTGGGCAAAGCGTGATCGGTGGCGGGCTGCAAGCGTATGTGGGGATCAAGGTGCAACCGCGCTCCGGCAAGGACGTGGTGCGGCGTTTGAGTGCCATGGGGCAAGTGCAGCAGTTGTGCGCGGTAAGCGGCGAATTCGACTACGTGGCTTGGCTGCGCACGGACTCACCCGAGCAACTGGACCAGTTGCTTGACCAGATCGGCAGTGTCGACGGGGTGGAGAAAACCACCACGTCGATCATCCTCAGCAGCAAGGTGGACCGCGGTCAGCCGCTGTGAGCGGGCTGGCGGTCAGGCTTCCTGACCGTCAAGCAGGCCATCGAGGATGGCCGACAGGCTTTCGGCAGAATGCTGCATCGACCAGACAATGTCACGGCTGCGCTCGGGGGCGTGGTGTTGCGCGTAGTCAGAGGCAATCTGGTTGAGGCCACGGGCTAGCAGGCAGGCGTGGACCAAGGCGTCGGCGGCGTCGATGCCGGGGCGGATGGCGAAGAGCGGCGGGTGGCTGGCTTCGCAGTTGCAGAAGGGCTTTTCGGCGGTGGGTTTGAGTTTTTCGGGTCGGTCAGAATCCGTCTGTTTCATGATGCAATTCCCAAATTGAGCCTTGAGGAAACTGCCTACCAACTCCTTCTCACGGGAAATAGGTGGCAGCCATGCACGGGGTGAGAACCGGCCAACTTGGAAATCCGGCCAGGCCAAAGCCTGCCCGCGCACGGCTGCCATGACATAAGCCTTGGTGCGAAGTTGAATGATGGGTTCTCACACCCAGTCGCCTTTAGAACGGCGACCCGGTGAAGTTAACCCTGAGACATTTTCCGCGCAGCCAGACCGGGGCTATAGCGGGTGTAGGGTAATTCTTTATCTCAAGGCATGGGTGTAGGACGTATCTGATCACCCAGATCGCAAGTGCTACACAGCCCGTTGTAGGAGCGGCCTTGTGTCGCGAAACGGGTGCGAAGCGCCCCCAGGATTTGTGCATACAGCAGATGTTGCTGGGGCCGCTTTGCGGCCCTTTCGCGACACAAGGCCGCTCCTACAACGGGCAAGTCTTCGTCATAATGTATTTTTTGAAATAGATTTCGACTCAGAAAACGACATTAAGACAACACTCTGCATCTTAATTACGAACCCCGCTGTCCCTAAAATGACCACCAGGCATCTCCTATACTCAGGCTCTGCTCCCCGCGCAGCCCCTCTGGCAAGGTCACTTCATGAACAAGAAAAACCGCCACCCCGCCGACGGCAAGAAGCCGATCACCATCTTTGGCCCGGACTTTCCCTTCGCTTTCGACGACTGGCTTGAACACCCGGCAGGCCTTGGCAGTATCCCGGCTGAACGCCACGGTGAAGAGGTGGCCATCGTAGGTGCGGGCATCGCCGGCCTGGTGGCGGCGTACGAACTGATGAAGCTGGGCCTCAAGCCGGTGGTCTACGAGGCCTCCAAGCTTGGCGGCCGGCTGCGCTCGCAAGCCTTCAACGGCACCGACGGGATCGTGGCCGAACTCGGCGGCATGCGCTTCCCGGTGTCGTCCACTGCCTTCTACCACTATGTGGACAAGCTAGGCCTGGAAACCAAGCCTTTCCCCAACCCGCTGACCCCGGCGTCGGGCAGTACGGTGATCGACCTGGAGGGCCAGACCTACTACGCCGAGAAGGCCGCCGACCTGCCGCAACTGTTCCATGAAGTGGCCGACGCCTGGGCCGATGCGCTGGAAAGCGGTGCCCAGTTCGCCGACATTCAGCAAGCCATCCGCGACCGTGATGTCACCCGCCTGAAGGCGCTGTGGAACAAGCTGGTACCGCTGTGGGACGACCGCACCTTCTATGACTTCGTCGCCACCTCGCGCTCGTTCGCCAAGCTGAGCTTCCAGCACCGCGAGGTGTTCGGCCAGGTCGGCTTCGGCACGGGCGGGTGGGACTCGGACTTCCCCAACTCGATGCTGGAAATTTTCCGCGTGGTCATGACCAACTGCGACGACCATCAGCACCTGGTAGTCGGCGGCGTTGAACAGGTGCCACAAGGTATCTGGCGCCATGTACCGGAGCGCTGCGTGCACTGGCCACAGGGCACCAGCCTTAGCGCACTGCACGGCGGCGCGCCGCGTACCGGTGTAAAACGTATCGCCCGCGCAGCCGACGGGCGCCTGGCGGTTACCGACAACTGGGGTGACACCCGCCACTACAGTGCCGTGCTCACCACCTGCCAGACCTGGCTGCTGACCACGCAGATCGACTGCGAGGAATCGCTGTTCTCGCAAAAAATGTGGATGGCCCTGGACCGGACCCGCTACATGCAGTCGTCGAAGACCTTCGTCATGGTCGACCGGCCGTTCTGGAAGGACAAAGACCCGCAAACCGGCCGCGACCTGATGAGCATGACCCTCACCGACCGCCTCACCCGCGGCACATACCTGTTCGATAACGGTGACCACAAACCGGGGGTCATCTGCCTGTCCTACGCGTGGATGAGCGATGCGCTGAAGATGCTGCCGCACCCGGTGGAAAAGCGCGTACAACTGGCCCTGGATGCGCTGAAGAAGATCTACCCGAAAACCGACATTGCCGGGCACATCATCGGCGACCCGATCACCGTGTCCTGGGAAGCCGACCCGTACTTCCTCGGCGCCTTCAAGGGTGCATTGCCGGGCCACTACCGCTACAACCAGCGCATGTACGCGCACTTCATGCAGCAGGACATGCCCGCCGAACAGCGCGGCATGTTCATCGCCGGGGACGACGTGTCGTGGACACCTGCCTGGGTCGAGGGCGCGGTGCAGACTTCACTGAATGCGGTGTGGGGTATCATGAACCACTTCGGTGGCCGTACCCACCCCGACAACCCAGGCCCTGGCGACGTGTTCGACGAAATCGGCCCGATCGCCCTGGCCGACTGACACGCAGGAGGCAACATGCACATCGCTCTGTTCCAGGGCCATCCCCAGCCGCTGGATGTACCCGGCAACCTGCAACGGCTGCGCCAGCAGGCGCAGCTGGCAGTAGAACGTGGCGCGCAGTTGCTGGTGTGCCCGGAAATGTTCCTCAGCGGCTACAACATCGGCCTGGCTCAGGTGGAGCACCTGGCCGAGGCGGCCGATGGTCCGGCAGCCATGGCGGTGGTGGAAATCGCCCAGGCGCACCGCATCGCCATTGTCTATGGCTACCCGGAGCGCGGCGAGGACGGGGCGATCTACAACAGCGTGCAGTTGATCGACGCCCATGGGCGCAGCCTGGGCAACTACCGCAAGACCCACTTGTTCGGCGAACTGGACCGTTCGATGTTCAGCCCCGGCCCCGATCACTTCCCGGTGGTACAGCTGGAGGGCTGGAAGGTCGGCCTGCTGATCTGCTACGACATCGAGTTCCCGGAGAACGCCCGGCGCCTGGCACTGGACGGCGCCGAGCTGATTCTGGTGCCAACGGCGAACATGGCGCCCTACGATTTCACCTGCCAGGTGACCGTGCGGGCGCGGGCGCAGGAGAACCAGTGTTATCTGGTGTATGCCAACTACTGCGGGGCAGAAGGGCAGATCCAGTATTGCGGGCAAAGCAGCATCATCGGCCCGGACGGCAGCCTGCTGGCGATGGCCGGGCACGATGAATGCCTGTTGCTGGCCGAACTTGAGCATGAGCGGGTGGTGCAGGGGCGCGCGGCCTTCCCCTACCTGAGCGATCTGCGCCAGGAGCTGCACTTGCGTCAAGGCTGACGGGGGCCGCTTTCACATCGACCGCGTGAACCTAAAGCCCTGTGCAGTACCTGTGGGAGCGGGCTCGCCCGCGAAGGGGCCGGGCCTGGGAACAAATGGGTTAGCATGGAAACCGAGCAACCGGAGCCCCCCATGCCTGACGCCACCCGCCACCTGACCCTCGCCAACGGCCTGCAGCTGACCCTGCGCCACGCCCCGCGCCTGAAGCGCTCGGCGGCCGCACTGCGGGTGCACGCGGGCAGCCACGATGCCCCCGCCAAATGGCCCGGCCTGGCGCACTTTCTCGAACACCTGTTCTTCCTCGGTACCTCCCGCTTTGCGCTGAACGATGGCTTGATGCGCTACGTGCAAACCCTCGGCGGCCAAGTCAACGCCAGCACCCGCGAACGTACTACCGACTTTTTCTTCGAAGTGCCACCCAGTGCTTTGACCGGCGGCCTCGAGCGCCTGTGCCAGATGCTTGCCGAACCCGACCTGGGCAGCGAGCGCCAGCGCCGCGAACGCGAGGTGATTCACGCCGAGTTCATCGCCTGGGCCCGCAACCCGCAGGCCCAGCAGCAGTTCGCCTTGCTGCAAGCGGCCGCGCCTGGCCATCCGCTGGGCGCATTCCATGCCGGCAACCGTTACACCCTGGCCCTGCAGGATCCGCGCTTCCAGCAAGCGCTCGGCGGTTTTCACCGGCGCTTCTACCAGGGCGGGCAGATCACCTTGAGCCTGTGCGGCCCACAACCGCTGGATGAGCTGGAGCGAATCGGCCGCCAACATGCCGGGCTTTTCGCTGTGGGGCAGCCTGTGGCTCAGGCGCAGCCACCCTGCCTGTCGGCAACGGCCGACCCGCTGGTGTTCACGCACCAGCAACTCCCAAACGGCGCCGAGCAAGCGCTGGAGCTGCTGACCACCGGCCTTGAAGACAGCCGCCCCGGTACCTGGCTGGGCACCCTGCGTGAGCGTGGCTGGCTGCACAGTTTCAAAGCTGAAACACTGTATGCATTCGCCGGTCAGTTGCTGTGGCACCTCGACCTCAAGCTCAGTGCCAACGCCTGCCCGGACGAAGCCCGCGACCTGCTGCACGGCTGGTTCAGTTTCATGCGCCAAGCCGACCGCCGTTCGCTGAACCAGCAGTTCGGTGCGTTGCAGCGCAGCCGCGCGCGCAGCGCAAGCGCACTGGAGCTGGCCCGCCGGGACAGCGCAGGCCGGCCGTTCGCCCAACTGGATGCCCAAGGCCTGCACGCGCTGGATGCGCTGCTTGATGATTTGCCCTGCGCCGAGCACGGCCATTGGCAATTGCCGCCAGCCGACCCGTTGCTCAGTGCCGAACTGCCCAATGCCAACCCGCAGCCGCTGCCGGCGGCGCTGACCATCAGTGGCCAGCTCCCGGCCTCGCGCCAGTACGCGGCGCTGTACCTGCGCTGGCAGGTGCCTTCGCCCTTGCCCCAGCCGCTGAAACGGGTGCTCGAACAGGCCCTGGCGCCGTTGCAGGAACGCTGTGAACGCGCCTCGGTGCAACTGCAATTCACCAGTGCCGGTGCTTACTGGCAGTTGCGCTGCGCCGGGCTGCCAGCAGCGGTGCTGCGCACAACACACCAGGCCTTGGGGTTGCTGCGCGAACCGCCTGCCAACTGCTGGCAAGCCAGCCCCGCGCAGCTCCCGGCATTGATACCCATCCGCCTGTTGCTGCAGCAACTGCCGGATGCGGTAGCCGGTGGCCTGCCTGAAACAACGCCGGATTGCTCGCTGGGGCAGCAGCACCTCGCAAGCCTATGGCAGCAATCGCAGTGGCAAGGCTTGGCCACGGGTTTCGACGCCAGGGCCCTGGGCGCACTGGGTGTTGCCTTGCAGCAGTGCCCCGGCCAAGATGCGCGGCCTACGCCGGCACCCAGCTGGGCCAGCAAGCGCTGGTACCACGTTAGCGCCCCAGGCAGTGAACACGCCCTGCTGCTGTTCTGCCCACTGGCTGCGGCAGACGAAGCCCGCGGCCGCCTGCTCGCCCAATTACTGCAAGGCCCGGTCTACCAAAGGCTGCGAGTGGAACTGCAACTGGGCTACGCGGTATTCAGTACCTTTCGCCAGATCGAGGGCGTGGGTGGCCTGTTGTTCGGTGTGCAGTCTCCGCACACCGGCCAGGTTCAGGTCCTTGACCACCTGACGGCCCTGCTGCGCCAGGGCGTTACCCTTGACGCCGGGGTTCGCCAGGCCTTGGCCGAGCAATTTGCCGAGCCGGCCATGGCCAACGCGGAGGTCACCGAGTGGGCATGGCAGACACACCTGGCTACACAACCAGGCCAGCTCGATGGCCTGCGCAGGTCTATCCTGAACACGCGGCAGACGGATCTGGACCAGTTGCTCAGCAACCTGCTCGATACGGGGGCTGTCTGGCTTTGCCTGGCCAACGCTGCCGCGCCAGACACTTCCTGGCACGGCGAAAGCCCATGATTGTTACGCAAAGTGCAATGGCACTTTTCGAATAATTAACCTTTCGGTACAAATTTTTCTTGTAAGATAGCGCAATCCCAGTTCTGGGAACCTCCTGCGCATGGCGGTACCCAAGTAGTAGCTGAGCAAACCAAAACCCATCCGGAAGGAGTAACTCCATGTGGACCAAACCTGCTTACACTGATCTGCGTATCGGCTTCGAAGTCACCATGTACTTCGCTAACCGCTAAGCCCGGCTTACGGTTCCACGCCTCGGCCTGCCGGGGCGTTTTCGTTTTCAAGATACGGATTTCGCACAGCATAGAGAGTGGCCATGTATATCCAGGTTCTCGGCTCCGCCGCCGGTGGCGGGTTCCCGCAGTGGAACTGCAATTGCGTCAACTGCAAGGGTTACCGTGACGGCACCCTGCGCGCAACGGCGCGCACCCAGTCGTCCATCGCCCTGTCCGACGACGGCGTGCACTGGGTACTGTGCAATGCCTCGCCCGACATCCGCGCGCAGCTGCAAGCCTTTGCGCCCATGCAGCCAGCCCGGGCCCTGCGCGATACCGGCATCAACGCCATCGTGCTGCTGGACAGCCAGATCGACCACACCACCGGGCTGCTCAGCCTGCGCGAAGGCTGCCCGCACCAGGTGTGGTGCACCGACATGGTCCACCAGGACCTGACCACTGGCTTCCCGCTGTTCAACATGCTCAGCCACTGGAACGGTGGGCTGCAGTGGAACCGCATCGAGCTCGAAGGCAGCTTTGTGATCGACGCCTGCCCCAACCTGCGCTTCACGCCCTTCCCGCTGCGCAGCGCCGCACCGCCCTACTCGCCGCACCGCTTCGACCCCCACCCAGGCGACAACCTTGGCTTGCTGGTCGAAGATACCCGTACCGGCGGCAAGCTGTTCTACGCCCCTGGCCTGGGCCAGGTCGATGACAAGCTGCTGGCGATGATGCACGGCGCCGACTGCCTGCTGGTCGACGGCACCTTGTGGGAAGACGATGAAATGCAGCGCCGTGGCGTTGGTACCCGCACCGGGCGCGAGATGGGCCACCTGGCGCAGAACGGCCCCGGCGGCATGCTGGAAGTGCTCGATGGCTTCCCGCGCCAGCGCAAAGTGCTTATCCACATCAACAACACCAACCCGATACTTGATGAAGCATCGCCCGAACGCGCCGAAGTACTGCGCCGGGGCGTGGAAGTGGCCTTCGACGGCATGAGTATCGAGTTGTAAATACAGACGGCCAGACGACACTGAAACCCTGTGGGAGCGGGCATGCCCGCGAAGCAGCCAATACAGTTCATGGCACCGGCTTGGCCGGTGTTCGCGGGCATGCCCGCTCCCACAGGGGTGAGTTGCCAGGCCAGTCAAGCGTTTTACAGGAGCCAGCCGAATGAGCGATGCACTGCCGATGTCCCCTGCCGAGTTCGAGCAGGCCCTGCGCGCCAAGGGCGCCTTTTACCATATCCATCACCCCTATCATGTGGCGATGTACCAGGGCCGGGCCAGCCGCGAGCAGATCCAGGGCTGGGTCGCGAACCGCTTCTACTATCAGGTCAACATCCCCATGAAGGATGCCGCGATCCTGGCCAACTGCCCCGACCGCGAAGTACGCCGCGAGTGGATACAGCGCCTGCTCGACCACGACGGTGCCCCAGGCGAAGACGGCGGTATCGAGGCCTGGCTGCGCCTGGGCCAGGCGGTGGGGCTGGACCCCGACCAGTTGCGCTCGCAAGAGCTGGTACTGCCCGGCGTGCGCTTTGCCGTAGACGCCTACGTCAACTTCGCCCGCCGCGCCAGCTGGCAGGAAGCGGCCAGCAGCTCGCTGACCGAACTGTTCGCCCCGCAAATCCACCAGTCGCGCCTGGACAGCTGGCCGCAACACTACCCGTGGATCGACCCGGCCGGCTACGAGTACTTCCGTACCCGCCTGGGCCAGGCCCGGCGTGACGTGGAGCACGGCCTGGCCATTACCCTGCAGCATTACACCACCCGCGCAGGCCAGGAGCGTATGCTGGAAATACTGCAGTTCAAGCTGGATATCCTCTGGAGCATGCTCGACGCCATGAGCATGGCCTACGAGCTGAACCGCCCGCCCTATCACTCCGTCACCCAGGACCGGGTATGGCACAAGGGGATCACCCTATGAGTTTCGACCGTAACCAAGTGCCGAACTGGCGCCCCGGCTACCGCTTCCAGTACGAACCGGCGCAGAAAGGCCATGTGCTGCTCTACCCTGAAGGCATGATCAAGCTCAATGACAGCGCCAGCCTGATCGGTGGGCTGATCGATGGCCAGCGCGACGTAGCAGCGATCATCAACGAACTCGAACAGCAATTTCCCGGCGTGCCCCAGGTAGCCGAGGACATCGAGCAGTTCATGGAGGTAGCCCGTGCCGAACACTGGATCGTCCTCGCCTGAGTTGCCGCCCACGCCCGCTGTGGGCTTGCCGCTGTGGCTGCTGGCCGAGCTGACCTACCGTTGCCCGCTGCAGTGCCCGTACTGCTCCAACCCGCTGGACTTTGCCGCCCAGGGCCAGGAGTTGAACACCGAACAGTGGTTCAAGGTCATGGCCGAGGCACGCCAGATGGGCGCCGCGCAAATCGGCTTTTCCGGTGGTGAGCCGCTGGTGCGCCAGGACCTGGCCGAGCTGATTGGCGAGGCCCGTCGGCTGGGTTACTACACCAACCTGATCACCTCCGGCATTGGCCTGAACGAGGCGCGCATCGCCGAATTCAAGGAGGCCGGCCTGGACCATATCCAGATCAGCTTCCAAGCCAGCGACGAGCAGGTCAACAACCTGCTGGCCGGCTCGAAGAAGGCCTTTGCGCAAAAGCTGGAAATGGCCCGCGCAGTGAAGGCCCACGGCTACCCGATGGTGCTCAACTTCGTCACCCACCGGCACAACATCGACAAGATCGACCGCATCATCGAGCTGTGCATCGCGCTGGAAGCCGACTTCGTCGAGCTTGCCACCTGCCAGTTCTATGGCTGGGCGCACCTCAACCGCCTTGGCCTGCTGCCAACGCGCGCGCAATTGGAGCGTGCCGAGCGCATCACCAACGAGTACCGCGCAAAACTCAAGGCCGAAGGCAACCCGTGCAAGCTGATCTTCGTCACCCCGGACTACTACGAAGAGCGCCCCAAGGCCTGCATGAATGGCTGGGGCAACCTGTTCCTCACCATCACACCTGACGGTACCGCACTGCCCTGCCATGGCGCCCGCCAGCTGCCGGTGCAGTTCCCTAATGTGCGTGAGCACGACCTGCACCACATCTGGTACGAGTCGTTCGGCTTCAACCGCTTCCGTGGCTACGAGTGGATGCGCGAACCGTGCCGCTCATGCGACGAAAAGGAAAAGGACTTCGGCGGCTGCCGCTGCCAGGCCTTCATGCTGACCGGCGACGCCCGCAACGCCGACCCGGTGTGCGCCAAGTCGGCCGACCACGGCATCATTCTCAAGGCCCGCGAGGAGGCCGAAAGCGCCCAGCTCGCCATTGAACAGATGACCTTCCGCAATGAACGTAACTCCCGTGTCATCGCCCGCGGCTGAATTCAGCGCGGCCCAGGCCGTGGCCGCCGGCACCGACTTTGCCGAACTCAAGGTCAGTGCCGACGGGCTGTTCTGGCTGGAATTTCGCCCAGCCGATGGGGCTTGCCGCATCTGGCACTGGTTGTACTGCCAGGCTCGCTGCCTGACCCCGGATGGCTTCAGCGTGCGCAGCCGGGTCTACGAGTATGGCGGTGGCAGTTTCTGCCTGGGCGGCGACGGGTTGGTGTTCGTCAACGAGCAGGACCAGCAGGTCTATACCCAACCGCTGGACGACCTGGAACCGCGGGCCCTGACGCAGAATGCCAACTGCCGCTATGGCGATGTGCAATGGCACGACGGCCAGGTACTGGCGGTTGAAGAACGCCACGCCGGCCAGGTCGAACATCGCCTGGTCGCGCTGCGCGACGGCGGCTGCGAAGTGCTTGCCGAAGGCGCCGACTTCTATGCTGCACCAACGGTAAGTGGCGACGGCCAGCGCCTGGCGTGGATCGAATGGGACCGCCCGGCACAGCCATGGACCGTGACCCGGTTGATGTGCCGCATGCGCGATGCCAGTGGCCACTGGTTGCCCGCGCAGTGCGTGGCGGCAGCCGAGGAATCGCTGCAGCAGCCGCGCTTCGATGGCGAAGGCCGGCTGTACTGCCTGTCCGACCGCAATGGGTTCTGGCAACCCTGGGGCGAAGTCGATGGCCAGTGGCAGGCGATGCCTGCCGAGCAGGCAGACCACGCGGCGGCCCCCTGGCAGCTGGGCACCTGCACTTGGTTGCCATTGGGCTCACACAGCTACCTGGCCAGCTGGTTCGAAAACGGCTTCGGCCAACTGGGGGTGCGCGGGGCCGATGGCCGCACCGAGCGCTTCGCCAGTGCCTACACCCGCTTTCGCAACCTGGCCATCGACGGCGACCACCTCTATGCCATCGCCGCCTCGCCCATCAGCCCGCCGGCGGTGATTGCCATCGACCGCAGCAACCACGAGGTTCGCGTGCTGGCCGGTGGGGCCGAAGTGCTGCCAGCCGACCACGTCAGCCTGCCACAGGCGTTCCACTACGCCAGTGATGGTGAGCAGGCGCATGGTTTCTTCTACCCGGCGGCCCGTTCGCAGGGGGCCGCACCGCTGGTGGTGTTCATCCACGGCGGCCCGACATCGGCCTGCTACCCGGTGCTCGACCCGCGCATCCAGTACTGGACCCAACGCGGCTTTGCCGTGGCCGACCTGAACTACCGGGGCAGCACCGGCTATGGCCGGGCGTACCGCCAGGCACTGCACCTGCGCTGGGGCGAGAGCGATGTGGCCGACGCCTGTGCAGCGGTCCGGCACCTGGCAGCACAGGGCCTGGTCGACCCACGCAAGGCGTTCATCCGCGGTGGCAGCGCGGGGGGCTATACCACGCTCTGCGCCTTGGCGTTCCATGACGTGTTCCGTGCCGGTGCCAGCCTGTACGGGGTCAGCGACCCGATAGCGCTAGGGCGTGCCACGCACAAGTTCGAGGGTGATTACCTGGACTGGCTGATTGGCGACCCCGCCCTGGATGCCGAGCGCTACCGCCAACGCACGCCGCTGCTGCATGCAGGGCAGATCAGGGTGCCGGTGATCTTCTTCCAGGGCGAGCTGGATGCGGTGGTGGTGCCAGAGCAAACCCGGTCGATGCTGGCGGCGTTGCAGGCCAACGGGATCGAGGCGCAAGGGCACTTCTACGCGGGCGAACGGCATGGGTTCCGCAAGGCGCAGAACCTGGCGCATGCGCTGGAAGAAGAGTGGAAGTTCTATTGCCGGGTGTTAGAAGGCTGACCCTTGGGGGCTGCTTTGCAGCCCAATCGCCGGCAAGCCA
>NZ_AEWE02000179.1:372-895 GCF_000190455.2 Pseudomonas sp. TJI-51 | reverse complement strand
CTGTGGATAACACCACTGTGGCCGAAGGTGGCAAGATCACTTACACCGTGACCCTGGTCAGCGCTGATCCAAGCCTGCCAGTAACCAACCACAAAGGTCTGACCTTCACCCTGACTGACGGGACTACTGTGACCGTCAAGGCAGGCGAAGCCACCGGTTCGGTTACCGTCACTGCGCCAGACAACGTCTACGTCAACGATCCGGTGACCATCACCCAAGGCCTGACCAAGGTCGAAGGCGCCGGCGCCGATCAGTTCGAACAACTGAACCTGGGCAAAGATACCGTCAGCACAGTAGTTACCGATGAGCCGGGCACTCCAGGTAACCCAGGTGGCAATAACGAAGGCGACCTGGTCAAGGTCACCATCGCTGCGGATCAGCTGTCCGTGAATGAGGCGACTGAGCCAACCTTCACCGTCACTCTGAACAAGGCGCTCGACAAGCCATTCACCGTAACCCTGAGCACCGGTGCCACCCTGACCTTCGCAGCAGGCGAGACCACCAAGTCCTACGCCGCACCGGC
>NZ_AEWE02000179.1:0-206 GCF_000190455.2 Pseudomonas sp. TJI-51 | reverse complement strand
AACACCACTGTGGCCGAAGGTGGCAAGATCACTTACACCGTGACCCTGGTCAGCGCTGATCCAAGCCTGCCAGTGACCAACCACAAGGGCCTGACCTTCACCCTGACCGACGGAACCACTGTGACCGTCAAGGCAGGCGAGGCCACCGGTTCGGTTACCGTCACTGCGCCAGACAACGTCTACGTAAACGATCCGGTCACCATCAC
>NZ_AEWE02000178.1:319-549 GCF_000190455.2 Pseudomonas sp. TJI-51 | reverse complement strand
GACTTAGTGGTCTCGCCTGCCGCGAAGGTCAGGGTGGCACCAGTGCTCAGGGTTACGGTGAATGGCTTGTCCAAAGCCTTGTTCAGGGTGACAGTGAAGGTTGGCTCAGTGGCTTCGTTGACCGAGACTTGATCGGCCACGATGCTGACTTTGACCAAGTCACCTTCGTTGTTGCCGCCCGGGTTACCCGGAGTGCCTGGCTCATCGGTGACTACTGTGCTGACGGTATC
>NZ_AEWE02000178.1:0-172 GCF_000190455.2 Pseudomonas sp. TJI-51 | reverse complement strand
CCGGCTTTGACCGTGACGATGGTACCGTCGGTCAGGGTGAAGGTCAGACCCTTGTGGTTGGTCACTGGCAGGCTCGGATCGGCGCTGACCAGGGTCACGGTGTAAGTGATCTTGCCACCTTCGGCGACAGTGGTGTTGTCTACCGACAGTTCAGCAGTAACCGGGCTCTGCG
>NZ_AEWE02000177.1:11312-12073 GCF_000190455.2 Pseudomonas sp. TJI-51 | reverse complement strand
GGCTTGCGGCGCGGGCGCCGGGGCGACGCCTGCCGGGGACGGCGTGGCGGCACCCTGCGCCTGAAGACGCGCCAACTGGTCGTTTTTCAGGTCGATCAGACGCTGCAGCTTGTCCAGCTGGCTCTGCAGGTCACTCATGCGGCTCTTGAGTTCGTCGTTGTCGCGGCGGCTGGTATCGAGACTTTCCTGCGCCACCGCCAGCTTGTCGCTTAGCGCTTTGGCCTGGTCGGCCCCCGCCTGGTTGCCCGGGCTGACCAGGCGCAGGTTGTCGCCCTGGGCAACACGCGCCGGGGCGGCGTCGGCGGCACCACGGCGAGTGGCGTCCAGCTGACGGGCCCGCGGGCCCAACCGACGGCCCTCACGCCAGGCCGCGTACTGCTCGGCCACCTCACGGTTGGCCTCGGCCTGGGCGATGCTCTGAACCTGCTGCTGGTCGGGCAGGCGCAGCACCTGGCCAATCTTCAGCTGGTTGATGTTATTGCCGATGAAGGCATCCGGGTTCAGGGCCTGGATGGCGATCATGGTCTGCTGGATCGAACCGCCCTGGGTGTTGCGAGCAGCAATTTGCCACAACGTGTCGCGACGCTGGGTGGTGTAGCTGCTGGCAGCGGTACTGGCCGGGTTGAGATTGCCAGCAGCCGGCTTGTCGCCCTGGGCCTGGGCCTGGTCGAGCAACACGCTGTAGTCACGCAGCAGGCGGCCCTGCGGCCACATCACCTGGACCAGGAACTTGACCACTGGCCCAGGCAGCGGCTGGCTGG
>NZ_AEWE02000177.1:0-11211 GCF_000190455.2 Pseudomonas sp. TJI-51 | reverse complement strand
GCGCAGGCGCCAGGCTGGGTGCCACTTCGGCGGCCTTGAGGTCGCGCACGTCGAGCAATTCGATCTCGGCGTCCAGCGGCTGATTCTGTGCCGACTTCAGGGTCAGCTCCCCCAGGCCCAGCGCATTCGCCATGCCAGACGACAGCGCTGAAGCTGCAGCCATGGCCAGAACCAGTTTGCGAATTCGAAGCATGACCTCTTCCCTTGTATGAATCGTCCCGAAACCTGCATGCGGAGCAGGACAAAAGTGCTCGCCAGTATCTTTTACAGCCTGTGTTTAATCAACAATTGCGCCACTTGCACAGCGTTGAGCGCGGCACCTTTGCGCACGTTGTCGGTGGTCAGCCAGAGGTTGAGCTGCTGCTGTTCATCAATACCGTGCCGTACACGACCAACATAGACCACGTCTTGCCCGACTGCGTCACCAACCGGGGTTGGATAGTTATCATTTTCCACCCGTTCGATACTGTCGGCAGCCTCCAGGGCCTGGTTGACCGCGGCCAGATCGACTGGGTGACGGCTTTGCACGGCCACACTGAAGCTATCGCCGAAAAACACCGGTACTTGAATGCAGCTCACGGAAATCTTCAGCTCAGGCAGGCCCAGCAGCACACGCAGCTCAGTGACCAGGCGGCGCTCCAACGCGGTATGGCCCTGATCGTCGGCGGCACCGACCTGGGCCAACAGGTTGAACGCTACCTGGCGGTCGAAGAAGCGTGGCTCCAGCGGCCGGGCATTGAGCAGTTCGGCAGTTTGCCTGGCCAGTTCGCTGACACCCTCGCGGCCTTGTGCCGAAACGGCCAGTGCGGCCATCACCTGGATACGCTCGATCTCCAGCAGGCCCTTGAGCGGCGCCAGGGCGACGGCCAAGGCGACAGCGGCCGAGCACGGGCTGACAATTCGCGCGGGCAGCGCCAGGCCGGCGATGCGCTCGGCGTTGGCCTCGGGCACCAGCGCCAGGGCCTCGTCCAGGTCACCGGACAGGTCGATCACCGTGCAACCGGCTTGCAGCGCCTTGCCGGCAAAGCTGCGGCTAACCGCAGCGCCAGTGGCGAAGAACGCCAGCTTGACCTGGCCGAAGTCGAAGCTGTCGACTTCGCGAACCTTCAGTTTCTTCCCGGCGAACATCACGCTGCTGCCGGCCGACTCCATGCTGGCCAGCAGGTGCAGGGTTGCCACGGGGAAATCCAGTTCTTCGAGGATCTGTACCAAGGCTTCACCGACGCTGCCGGTGGCGCCGACGACGGCGATGTCCAATGGGTGTGTCATGGTAGGGATCCTCTTGCAGAAAACGGCGGGGGCGGCACTTTACTCGGATTGCAGGGTTTTGTCTGTGACGGCTTCAGCTTGGTTGGGCCAGCTGCGGTAGCAGACTGCTTGGCGGGGCCAGCGGTGGTTCGCGGAGGCTGCAGCAGCTGGCGCCAAACAAAAAACCCGTGCTGTTGCCAGCACGGGTTTTCGGACGAACCAGAACGATCAACGCTCCAGCAGAATCCGCAGCATGCGGCGCAGCGGCTCGGCAGCGCCCCACAGCAGCTGGTCACCCACGGTGAAAGCGCCCAGGTACTGCGAGCCCATGTTCAGCTTGCGCAGGCGGCCAACCGGAATGTTCAGGGTGCCGGTGACCTTGGTCGGCGACAACTCCTGCATGCTGATTTCACGCTGGTTAGGCACCAGTTTCACCCAAGGGTTGTGCTGGCTGATCATGCCTTCGATATCGGCAATCGGCACATCCTTGTTCAGCTTGATGGTCAACGCCTGGCTGTGGCAACGCATGGCGCCGATGCGCACGCAGATACCATCGACCGGGATCGGGCTCTTGAAGCGGCCGAGGATCTTGTTGGTCTCGGCCTGGGCCTTCCACTCTTCACGGCTTTGGCCGTTCGGCAGTTCCTTGTCGATCCACGGGATCAGGCTGCCAGCCAGCGGTACGCCGAAGTTCTCGGTCGGGAACGCTTCGCTGCGCATGGCCTCGGCGACCTTGCGGTCGATGTCGAGAATGGCGCTGGCCGGGTTGGCCAGGTCGTCGGCGACGGCCGCGTGGGTAGCACCCATCTGCTTGATCAGCTCACGCATGTTCTGTGCGCCAGCGCCCGAGGCTGCCTGGTAGGTCATGGCGCTCATCCACTCGACCAGGCCAGCTTCGAACAGGCCACCCAGGCCCATCAGCATCAGGCTGACAGTGCAGTTGCCGCCGATGTAGTTCTTGGTACCGGCGTCCAGCTGCTGGTCGATGACCTTGCGGTTGACCGGGTCGAGGATGATGACCGCGTCGTCCTGCATGCGCAGGGACGAGGCGGCGTCGATCCAGTAACTCTGCCAGCCGGCTTCACGCAGCTTGGGGAAGACCTCGTTGGTGTAGTCGCCGCCCTGGCAGGTCAGGATAACGTCGAGGGTCTTGAGTTCTTCAATCGAATAAGCGTCCTTGAGCGGCGCTGTATCCTTGCCCACGTTCGGGCCTTGGCCACCCACGTTGGAGGTGGTGAAGAACACCGGCTCGATAAGGTCGAAGTCCTGCTCCTCCAGCATCCGCTGCATGAGCACGGAACCGACCATACCGCGCCAACCGATCAGACCTACACGTTTCATCGCAACTACACCTTTGCTAAAAGTGGGCCGCCACCAGGAATGTGGGGTGGCGGGCCAGAGAGATTACAGATTCCGCAGGGCTGCGACTACTGCGTCGCCCATTTCCTGCGTACCAACTTTGGTGCAGCCTTCCGAGAAGATGTCGCCCGTGCGCAGCCCCTGGTCCAGAACCAGGCTCACGGCCTTCTCGATCGCCTCGGCGGCGGCCGACTGATTGAAGCTGTAACGCAGCATCATCGACACCGACAGAATGGTCGCCAGTGGGTTGGCGATACCCAGGCCGGCGATGTCCGGGGCCGAGCCGTGGCAAGGCTCGTACATGCCCTTGTTGTCGGCATCCAGCGAGGCCGAAGGCAGCATGCCGATGGACCCGGTCAGCATGGAAGCTTCGTCCGACAGAATGTCACCAAACATGTTGTCGGTCACCATCACGTCGAACTGCTTGGGGGCGCGCACCAGTTGCATGGCGGCGTTGTCCACGTACATGTGGCTCAGTTCCACATCCGGGTAGTCCTTGGCCACGTCTTCGACCACTTCGCGCCACAGCTGGCTGGAAGCGAGCACGTTGGCCTTGTCCACCGAGCACAGTTTCTTGCCGCGCACGCGGGCCATGTCGAAACCGACACGGGCAATGCGGCGCACTTCGCTTTCGCTGTACGGCAGGGTGTCGTAGGCCTGGCGCTCGCCACCTTCCAGTTCACGCTGGCCGCGTGGGGCGCCGAAGTAGATACCGCCGGTCAGCTCACGAACGATGAGAATGTCCAGGCCGGAAACGATCTCGGGCTTGAGCGAAGACGCGTCGGCCAGTTGCGGGTAGAGGATGGCCGGGCGCAGGTTGGCGAACAGGCCCAGTTGCGAACGGATTTTCAGCAGGCCGCGCTCCGGGCGGATATCACGCTCGATCTTGTCCCACTTCGGCCCGCCCACCGCGCCCAGCAAGACCGCGTCGGCCTTGCGCGCACGCTCCAGGGTTTCGTCGGCCAGGGGCACGCCGTGCTTGTCGATGGCAGCGCCACCGATCACATCGTGGGCCAGGCTGAAACCGAGCTGGAACTTGTCGTTGGCCAGCTCCAGCACCTTGACCGCTTCGGCCATGATTTCCGGCCCGATACCGTCACCTGGGAGAATCAGAATCTGCTTGCTCATGCTTTCCTCTATCCATTCACACGGCGTGGCCAAGCGGGCCCCACCGAAAAAAACTTATCGCTCTGCCCACAGCACCAGTACATCGCTGCTGAACGAGCCATCGCTGTCGATCTGATAATACTGCCGTACTTCTTCGCCCATGGCTTGCTGCAATTGGCGGATAGCCACGCGCATCGGCTCGGGGGTACGCATGCGCTCGACCCAGCTGGAAAACTCCAGGCGCAGCGGCTGGCGGGTGTGGCTGCGCACGTGCAAACCGGCTTCGCTAACCTGGCGCTGCCATTCGGCGGCGGAATAATCGCGCACGTGGCTGGTGTCGCGCAGCACTTCGACCGTTTGCAGGTAGGTGTCGAGCAGCGGGCTGCCCGGTGACATCACATCGATGAACGCCGCCACGCCGCCTGGCTTGAGCACCCGGCGCACTTCGCGCAAGGCCAGGCCCAGGTCGCTCCAGTGGTGGGCCGAGTAGCGGCTGAAAACGAAATCGAACGATGCATCGGCGAACGGCAGGCGTTCGGCCGCGCCGCGTTCGGTGATGATATTGCCCAGGCCGCGCTCGGCCGCGGCGCTGGCGACCACATCGAGCATGGCCTGCGACAGGTCGTAGGCGACCACTTCGGCTACCAGCGGCGCGACGTGGAAGCTGACATGCCCGGCACCGCAGCCCAGGTCCAGCACACGGGCGGCGCCCTGCCCTGCCAGTTCGGCCTGGAGCAAGGCAAATTCACTGCCCTGGGCGTGTACGGCGCTGCTGAGGTAGGCACTGGCTTGTTCGCCGAACTGGCGTTGGACCACGTCGGTGTGTTGGCTGCTGGTCATGTCTCGATCCTTTTGGTTCTGGGTTGGCTTGCCGGCGATGAGGCCAGCGAACCCGGCTACATCATTCAGGCATCCCGGAACAGCCAAGGCTGCGCAGCACGGTGCTTGCCTTCGAAGGCCTTGATCGCATCGCTGTCCTGCAGGGTCAGGCCAATATCGTCCAGGCCGTTGAGCAGGCAGTGCTTGCGGAAGGCATCGATCTCGAAGTGCAGCACCTTGCCGTCTGGGCGGGTCACCGCCTGGGCCTGCAAGTCGATGGTCAGCTGGTAGCCCGGGTTGGCTTCCACCTGCTTGAACAACTCGTCCACTTCCTCATCGCTGAGGATGATTGGCAGCAAGCCGTTCTTGAAACTGTTGTTGAAGAAGATGTCAGCGAAGCTCGGCGCAATGATGCTGCGGAAGCCATACTCGTCCAGCGCCCAGGGGGCGTGCTCGCGGCTGGAGCCGCAACCGAAGTTTTCCCGCGCCAGCAACACACTGGCACCCTGGTAGCGTGGATAGTTGAGCACGAACTCCTGGTTGACCGGGCGCTTGCTGTTGTCCTGGTAGGGCTGGCCCACGTCCAGGTAACGCCACTCGTCGAACAGGTTGGGACCAAAGCCGGTGCGCTTGATCGACTTGAGGAACTGCTTGGGGATGATCTGGTCGGTGTCGACGTTGGCACGGTCCAACGGTGCGACGAGGCCAGTGTGCTGGGTAAAGGCTTTCATGCTGCGCTCCCTTGGATCAACTCGCGAACATCGATGAAATGACCGGCTACCGCGGCAGCGGCGGCCATGGCCGGGCTGACCAGGTGGGTACGCCCACCGGCACCCTGACGGCCTTCGAAGTTGCGGTTGGAGGTGGACGCGCAATGCTCGCCGCTTTCCAGGCGGTCCGGGTTCATCGCCAGGCACATCGAGCAGCCTGGTTCACGCCATTCGAAACCGGCTTCGAGGAAGATCTTGTCCAGGCCTTCACGTTCGGCCTGCGCCTTGACCAGGCCCGAACCCGGCACGACGATGGCTTGCTTGACGCTGGCGGCCACCTTGCGGCCCTTGGCGATTTCCGCCGCCGCGCGCAGGTCTTCGATGCGCGAGTTGGTGCACGAGCCGATGAATACGCGGTCCAGCTTGATGTCGGTGATGGCCTGGTTGGCCGTCAGCCCCATGTACTTCAAGGCACGCTCGATCGAGCCGCGCTTGACCAGGTCGGCTTCGGCGGCCGGGTCCGGTACGCGCTGGTCGACGGCCAGGACCATCTCGGGCGAAGTGCCCCAGCTGACTTGCGGCTTGATCTGGCTGGCATCCAGCTCGACCACGGTGTCGAACACCGCATCGTCATCCGACACCAGGTCTTTCCACGCTTCGACCGCCTGCTTCCACTGCTCGCCCTTCGGCGCGTAGGGGCGCCCTTCGACGTAGGCAACGGTAGTGGCGTCGGTGGCCACCAGGCCCACGCGGGCACCGGCTTCGATGGACATGTTGCAGATGGTCATGCGGCCTTCCATCGACAGCGCACGAATGGCGCTGCCGGCGAATTCCATGGCGTGGCCGTTGCCACCGGCGGTGCCGATCTTGCCGATCACGGCCAGGACGATGTCCTTGGCGGTGACGCCGGCCGGCAGCTCGCCTTCCACCCGGACCAGCATGTTCTTCATTTTCTTGGCGACCAGGCACTGGGTAGCGAGCACGTGCTCGACCTCGGAGGTGCCGATACCGTGGGCAAGGGCCCCGAACGCGCCGTGGGTCGAGGTGTGCGAGTCGCCGCAGACCACGGTCATGCCCGGCAAGGTGGCGCCTTGCTCCGGGCTGATGACGTGGACGATGCCCTGGCGCTCGTCGTTCATCTTGAATTCGACGATGCCGTATTCGTCGCAGTTCTCGTCGAGGGTCTGCACCTGCAGGCGCGACACCTGGTCGACGATGGCCTCGATGCCGCCCTTGCGCTCCGGCGTGGTTGGCACGTTGTGGTCCGGCGTCGCGATGTTGGCGTCGATGCGCCACGGTTTGCGGTTGGCCAGGCGCAGGCCTTCGAAGGCCTGGGGCGATGTCACTTCGTGGATGATGTGGCGATCGATGTAGATCAAGGACGAGCCGTCATCACGGCGCTTGACCTCATGGGCTTCCCAGAGTTTGTCGTAGAGCGTTTTGCCAGCCATCAGACTGTTCCTCATCAGCGTCTTTCTGTGCCAAAAACCCCTTGGCTTGTATGGACGATGCTATGGGGTTAGATTGAATAACTCAAATTCATAATTTTTATGCTTTGGATAGCCAAAAGGAATACCAAACCATGGACCTGGCCAACCTTAGTGCCTTTATCGCCATTGCGGAAAGCGGCAGCTTTTCCGGGGCAGCGGAACGCCTGTTCCTGACCCAGCCCGCCATCAGCAAGCGCATCGCGGGCCTGGAGCAGCAGCTGGACGTACGCCTGTTCGACCGTTTGGGGCGCGAAGTGACGTTGACCGAGGCCGGGCGGGCACTGCTGCCCCGCGCTTACCAGATCCTCAACGTCCTTGATGATACCCGACGGGCGCTGACCAACCTGAACGGGGCGGTGAGTGGTCGGCTGACCCTGGCCACCAGTCACCATATCGGTCTGCACCGCCTGCCCCCGCTTTTACGGGCGTTCACCCGCCAGTACCCAGCAGTAGCACTGGATATTCAGTTCATGGATTCAGAACAGGCCTACGACGAGATTCTGCATGGCCGCGCCGAAATTGCCGTGATCACCCTGGCGCCCGAGCCGCACCACCTGGTCAAAGCGGTACCGGTATGGGACGACGCCCTGGATTTCGTCGCCGCGCCCGAGCACCCGCTGGCCAACAACCAGGCAGTGAGCCTGGCCGATGTCGCCCGCCACCCGGCGGTGTTCCCCGGTGGCAACACGTTTACCCACCATATCGTCCAGCGCCTGTTCGAAAGCCAGGGCCTGACGCCGAACATCGCCATGAGCACCAACTACCTGGAAACCATCAAGATGATGGTATCGATCGGCCTGGCCTGGAGCGTGCTGCCGCGCACCATGCTCGATGAACAGGTTGCACCCATCGCCTTGCCCGGCATACAGCTGTCGCGCCAGCTAGGCTACATTTTGCACACGGAGCGTACGCTGTCGAACGCGGCCAGGGCGTTCATGGCGTTGCTCGACAGCCACGCGGGGTCCGCCTGACCGGCCGTCAGCCCGGCATTTCCAACTCCAAGGACGCGTCTTACGCCAAAGGTCTGGTACCGATGCCCAAAACAGTGAACCGCTTTTTGCGCCTGCCGCGAATACCTGCGGCCGACCCGCAGGAATCCGAGCAGGCCTGGCAGAACGCCCCACAATTGCTGGCCGCGCTCAACGGCGC
Organism: Pseudomonas sp. TJI-51; assembly: GCF_000190455.2. Classification (NCBI taxonomy): domain Bacteria; kingdom Pseudomonadati; phylum Pseudomonadota; class Gammaproteobacteria; order Pseudomonadales; family Pseudomonadaceae; genus Pseudomonas; species Pseudomonas sp. TJI-51. The sequence continues at coordinate 3,329 of NZ_AEWE02000177.1, read as the reverse complement.
ACGCCTGGGTGCCTGGCTATGGGATATCGAAAGCGGCCGGGTCAGCTGGTCACGCGGTACCCAGGCGCTGTTCGGCTTCGACCCCCAGCGCCCGCTGCCCGCCGATGCCGATTACCTCGACCTGCTGCCCGAAGAGGACCGCGCCCGTACCCGCCAGGTGTTCCAGGCGATTTTCAACGGCGAGCCGGTGGAACGCGCCATGCGCCACCGCATCCGCTGGCCGGACGGCAGCCTGCACTGGCTGGAGATCAACGGCAGCCTGACCCACGACCAGCATGGCCGGCCACAGATGATCGGGGTGGTGCGTGAAATCACCCGCCAGCGCGAGCGGGAAGCGGCATTGATCAACTCGGAGAAGCGCTTCGCCACGCTGTTCCACCTCAGCCCCAACGCCATTTTGCTCTCCCGCCGCCACGACGGCATGATCTTCGAGGTCAACCAGCATTTCGAAGACATGTTCGGCTGGCCTGGCAGCCAGGTCATCGGCAAGACCAGCCTGGAGCTGGGCCTGTGGGTCAACCCCGAGCAGCGTCAGCAGGTGATCGAGTCGACCCGCGCCAACGGCGACCCGCAGATCATGGAGGTCCAGTTCCGGGCCATCAGCGGCAAGGTGCACGACGGCATTCTCTGCACCCAGGGCATCGAACTGGAAGGCGTGACCTTCCTGATCAGCACCTTCGTCGACACCAGCGAGCGCAAGCGCGCCGAGCAGGCCCTGAAAGACAGCCAGGAGCGCCTGGACCTGGCCCTGGACTCGGCGCAGCTGGGCACCTGGGACTGGCACATTCCCAGCGGCATGCTCTATGGCTCGGCCCGCGCCGCGCAGTTGCACGGCCTGCCGCCGATTCCTTTCCACGAGTCGTTCGACGCCTTCTTCGAGGGTGTACCGGAACAAGAGCGCAACTCGATGCGCCAAGCCTACCGAAGCCTGCGCGAAGGCCCTGCCGGCAACTACCAGATCACCTACCGGGTGCAGCTGGAAAACGGCGTTTCGCGCTACATCGAGAGCCGCGCCCGGCTTTACCGGGACGACCAGGGCAACCCGCTGCGCATGGCCGGCACGTTGCTCGACATTACCGACCAGGTCGAACGCGAGCAGCGCCTGAGCGCCTCCGAGGAGAAGTTCGCCAGCCTGTTCCAGGTCAGCCCCGACCCCATCTGCGTTACCCGCCAGGACACTGGCCAGTTCATCGAGATCAACCCGGCCTTCACCCAGAACTTCGGCTGGAGCAGCGAGCAAGTGCTTGGCCGCACTGCCGAGGAGATCGGCTTGTGGGCCGAATCCATCGAGCGTGCGCAACGCATCGAACGGGTAATTCGCGAACAGGCGCTGAGCAATGTCGCCGTGGTCGTCAACCACCGCAGTGGGGCGCCCCTGACGTGCGTGATCTCCAGCCGCCTGATTACTGTCGACGACCAGCCCTGCAGCGTGACCACCCTGCGCGACATCACCCAACAGCAACGCGCCGAAGCGGCCCTGAAATCCAGCGAGGAAAAGTTCGCCAAGGCCTTCCACTCCAGCCCTGACGCCATCACCATCACCGAATGCAACAGTGGCCGTTACCTGGAAGTCAACGATGGCTTCTGCCGCCTGACCGGCTATAGCGCTGCAGAAGTGGTGGGCCAGACGGTGTACGAAATCGGCATCTGGGCCGATGACAAGCAACGCGGCGCCTTGCTCGCCGAACTGCGCGAGCGCGGCCGGGTTCATCACCGCGAGATGCTCGGGCGCAACAAGCGCGGCGATATCCTGACCGTGGAGGTGTCGGTCGAGCGGATCACCCTCAATGAAGTGGACTGCCTGTTGCTGACCGCCCGCGACGTCAGCCAGCTGAAGAACGCCCAGGCGCAGATCCGGCACCTGGCCTACCACGACCCGCTGACCAACCTGCCCAACCGCGCCCTGCTGATGGACCGCCTCAGCCAGCAGATCGCCCTGCTCAAGCGCCACAACCTGCGCGGCGCGCTGCTGTTCCTCGACCTTGACCACTTCAAGCACATCAACGACTCGCTGGGCCACCCGGTGGGCGACGCGGTGCTGAAGATCATTACCGCGCGCCTGGAAGCCAGCGTGCGCCTGGAAGACACCGTAGCGCGCCTGGGCGGCGACGAGTTCGTGGTGCTGCTCAGTGGTCTGGAAGGCAGCCGAGAATTGGTGGAAGCACAAGTGCGCGAACTGGCCGACACCCTACGCGAGCTGCTGGCCGAGCCCATGTCGCTGGATGGCCAGCGCCTGCAGGTCACGCCAAGCATCGGCGTGGCGCTGATCCCCGACCATGGTGCCACCCCGGCCGACCTGCTCAAACGTGCCGATATCGCCCTGTACCGGGCCAAGGATTCCGGTCGCAACACTACCCAGCTGTTTCACACCACCATGCAAAAGGCCGCCAGCGAACGCCTGCGCATGGAGAACGACCTGCGCCTGGCCCTGGCCCGCGGCGAACTGGCGTTGCACTTCCAACCGCAGGTGGATGCCCGTGACAACCGCATCGTCGGTGCCGAGGTGCTGCTACGCTGGCACCACCCGCAACTTGGCCAGCAGCCACCCGCGCAGTTCATCCAGGTACTGGAGGAAAGCGGGCTAATTCTGGAAGTGGGGAGCTGGATCCTGGACGAGGCCTGCGACGCCTGCGCGCGCATGCTGACGGACGGCCTGATCGACGCCGACGACTTCAGCCTGTGCGTGAACATCAGCCCGCGGCAGTTCCGCCAGGCCGACTTCGTGGGGCGGGTATTGCGCAGCCTCGACGACTACCGTCTGCCCCGCAAGATGCTGAAGCTGGAAATCACCGAGGGCATCGTCATCCAGAACCTGGAGGACACCATCAGCAAGATGCGCGAGCTCAAGCGCTATGGGGTGAGTTTCGCCATGGATGACTTCGGCACGGGCTACTCGTCGCTGACGTACCTGAAGCGCTTACCGGTCGATGCACTGAAGATCGACCAGAGCTTCGTGCGCGATGCGACGGTCGACCCGAACGATGCGGAAATCGTCCGTGCCATCGTCGCCATGGCCCGCAGCCTGGACCTGGCGGTGATTGCCGAAGGGGTAGAACTGACAGAGCAGCTGGAGTTTCTCGAGCAGCTGGGGTGCTACCTGTACCAGGGCTACCTGCATAGCCGGCCGTTGCCGTTGGCGGAGTTCCGGCAGATGCTGCTGGAAGCACCGGCGGATTACTGACTGGAACCCCGGTGTGGCCGCTTTCGCAGGGCCAGACAAAAAAAACGGCACCCGAAGGTCAATGCCAGTCAGTTAAGTCATTTGGGGCCGCTTTGCGACCCTTCGCGGGCACGCCCGCTCCCACATCTTGGACTGCCCCCAATAAGTT
>NZ_AEWE02000176.1:694-3000 GCF_000190455.2 Pseudomonas sp. TJI-51 | reverse complement strand
CAGACCGTGACCGTTGAAGCGGGCAAGACTCAGGGCAGTGTCGATTTCCAGACCCCGGCCAACGACGTTTACAACAACGGCTCGACCGTCAGCGTCACCATCGAAAACGCCACCGGCGGTAACTTCGAGCAACTGACGCCAGACCCAACACCTGCATCGACTGTCATCCAGGACAGCATTGACCCTGTAACTGTGAGCATCGTCAGCAATGGCAATGTGACTGAAGATCAGCAGCCTGTCTTTACTGTAAAAGTCAGTCAGGCGCTGGATAGGCCACTGACCGTTACCCTGTCCAATGGCGACAAGGTCACCATTGAAGCCGGTAAAACAGAGGTGGAGTACAAGGCGGCAGCCCAAGGTGATGATGTCTTCAAAGATCCCGGCTCTCTCACTCTTGGCGTTACTGACGCAAGCGTCCCAGGTGCCACCTTTGAGAAGCTGGAGTTCGGTAGCCCCGCGACTGTTGAAATCTCAGACACCATCAGTGAGGTTGTAGCCACGCTGACCGCGAGCCCTTCGGTAACCGAAGGCGGCGAGATTACCTACACCATCACGCTGACCAACAAAGATGGTCTGCCGATCAACAACCCTTCGGACCTGTACTTCAAGCTGACCGACGGCACCAATATCGTCGTGGCGGCCAACAGCACCACCGGTTCGACCACGGTTATCGCGCCGGACAACGTCTACGTCGGCGCCAACGCGCCAGTGGTCAACGCCATTGACTCGGTCAGCGGCCAGGATGCGTGGAAGTTCGAGCAGCTGACCCTGGACAAGGCCGAGGTCAGCACTCAGGTCACCGACGAGCCTGGCACTCCGGGCAACGAAGGTGACATCGTCAAGGTCACCATCACGGCCGACCAGACCTCGGTCGCCGAGAACGTCAAACCGACGTTCACCGTGCATATCAATCAGCCTTTGGCTCACGACCTGGTCGTGACCCTGAGCAACGATGCCAAGGTCACCATCAAGGCTGGCGAAACCACCGCGGCTTACGAGCACGCAGCACAGGGCGATGACGTCTACCAAGATGCCGGCGAAATCACCTTGGGCATCAAGTCGGCAGCCGACGCTACCGGTGCAGCGTTCGAGAACCTGCAACTGGGCGGCGACGCTTCGGTAAAAGTCACCGACACCATCGATGAAGTGGTCGCCAAACTGACCGCTACCCCATCGGTAACCGAAGGCGGCGAGATTACCTACACCATCACGCTTACCAACAAAGATGGCCTGCCGATCAACAACCACGCGGAGCTGTACTTCAAGCTGAGCGACGGCACCAATATCGTCGTGGCGGCCAACAGCACCACCGGTTCGGCCACGGTTATCGCGCCGGACAACGTCTACGTCGGCGCCAACGCGCCAGTGGTCAACGCTATTGACTCGGTCAGCGGCCAGGATGCGTGGAAGTTCGAGCAACTGACCCTGGACAAGACCGAGGTCAGCACCCAGGTCACCGACGAGCCTGGCACACCGGGCAACGAAGGTGACATCGTCAAGGTCACCATCACAGCTGACCAGACCTCGGTCGCCGAGAACGTCAAACCGACGTTCACCGTGCATATCAATCAGCCTTTGGCCCACGATCTGGTCGTGACCCTGAGCAACGATGCCAAGGTCACCATCAAGGCTGGCGAAACCACCGCGGCTTACGAGCACGCAGCACAGGGCGATGACGTCTACCAAGATGCCGGCGAAATCACCTTGGGCATCAAGTCGGCAGCCGACGCTACCGGTGCAGCGTTCGAGAACCTGCAACTGGGCGGCGACGCTTCGGTAAAAGTCACCGACACCATCGATGAAGTGGTCGCCAAACTGACCGCTACCCCATCGGTGGCCGAAGGCGGCGAGATTACCTACACCATCACGCTGACCAACAAAGATGGTCTGCCGATCAACAACCACGCGGAGCTGTTCTTCAAGCTGACCGACGGCACCAACATTGTCGTGGCGGCCAACAGCACCACCGGTTCGGCCACTGTTATCGCGCCGGACAACGTCTACGTCGGCACCAACGCACCAGTGGTCAACGCCATTGATTCGGTCAGCGGCCAGGATGCGTGGAAGTTCGAGCAACTGACTCTGGACAAGACCGAGGTACAAACTCAGGTTACTGACGAGCCGTCTGGCCAAGGCGACTTGGTCAAGGTCAGCATCGCTGCCGATCAGTTGTCTGTGAATGAGGCTACTGCGCCGACCTTCACCGTTACCCTGAACAAGGCGCTCGACAAGCCGTTCACCGTGACCTTGAGCACTGGTGCGACCCTGACCTTCGCAGCAGGCGAGACCACCAAGTCCTATGCCGC
>NZ_AEWE02000176.1:299-541 GCF_000190455.2 Pseudomonas sp. TJI-51 | reverse complement strand
CAGCTCACTGTGGATAACACTACCGTCGCTGAAGGCGGCAAGATCACCTACACCGTGACTCTGGTCAGCGCTGATCCGAGCCTGCCAGTAACCAACCACAAGGGTCTGACCTTCACGCTGACAGACGGCACCACTGTGACCGTTAAAGCAGGTGAGGCCACCGGTTCGGTTACCGTTACTGCACCAGACAACGTCTACGTCAATGATCCAGTCACCATCACCCAAGGCCTGACCAAGGTCGA
>NZ_AEWE02000176.1:0-260 GCF_000190455.2 Pseudomonas sp. TJI-51 | reverse complement strand
GGCAAAGATACCGTCAGCACCTCCGTGACTGACGAGCCGGGTACTCCGGGTAACCCAGGCGGCAACAACGAAGGTGACTTGGTCAAAGTCAGCATCGTGGCCGATCAAGTCTCGGTCAACGAAGCAACCGAACCAACCTTCACCGTTACCTTGAATAAGGCGCTCGACAAGCCGTTCACCGTAACCCTGAGCACCGGTGCGACCCTGACCTTCGCGGCAGGCGAGACCACCAAGTCCTATGCCGCTCCGGCGCAGGGCGA
>NZ_AEWE02000175.1:572-735 GCF_000190455.2 Pseudomonas sp. TJI-51 | reverse complement strand
CCAGACAACGTCTACGTCAACGACCCGGTCACCATCACCCAAGGCCTGACCAAGGTCGAAGGTGCTGGCGCCGATCAGTTCGAGCAACTGAATCTGGGCAGCACCAAAGTCAGCACATCGGTAACCGACGAACCGTCTGGCCAAGGCGACCTGGTCAAGGTCA
>NZ_AEWE02000175.1:323-447 GCF_000190455.2 Pseudomonas sp. TJI-51 | reverse complement strand
GAGACCAGCAAGGTCTACACCGCACCGGCGCAAGGTGACGACGTGTTCAAGGACCCGGGCACCGTCACGGTGGGTATCAGCAAGGCCGAAGTGCCGAACGCCACCTTCGAGAAGCTGGAGTTCA
>NZ_AEWE02000175.1:0-167 GCF_000190455.2 Pseudomonas sp. TJI-51 | reverse complement strand
ACCGTCACCCTGAGCGGTGGCACCCAGGTCACCATCAATGCGGGTTCGGCCACCGGCAGCGTGACCATCAATGCGCCGGACGACGTATACGTAGGCGGCCAGCCGACGATCACCAAGTCGATCACCGACATCACCGTGAGCGGCGACAAGGTGTTCGAGAAACTGGT
>NZ_AEWE02000174.1:0-15811 GCF_000190455.2 Pseudomonas sp. TJI-51 | reverse complement strand
TACTGGCCCGAAACAAACGTAGGAGCGAGCGCAGCTCGCGATGCGCCGCGCGGGCGGCGCTCGATCTCACAGGCACTGCATATCTTGTGGCGACCACCTGTCAGCCCTGATGCAATCCCTGTGGGAGCTGGCTTGCCCGCGATGGGCCGCCAAGCGGCCCCCAGAAATCTCAAACCCTGTCCCAAACCTCGAAGTGATACCCAGGCTTGCCTTCTTCACCCTGTGCCTCGCTCGACACCAGCTTCCACTGCCCCTGGTCGAACTCGGGAAACCAGGCATCCCCTTCCGGCGCGAATTCCACCCGCGTCAGGTACATCCGGCTGACCAGCCCTTTCTCCAGCGCCTGCCCATAGAGCTGCGCCCCGCCAATCAGCATCAGCTCATCGACGCCTTTTTCGCGCGCCCACTGTTCGGCCCGCACCAGCGCCTGCTCCAGCGAGCCGAAGACTTCGGCGCCCTGCAGCTGCAGCCCAGGCTGCCGGCTGACCACGATATTCAACCGCCCGGGCAGCGGCCGGCCCAGTGAGTCCCAGGTCTTGCGCCCCATGATGATCGGCTTGCCCAGGGTGGTGGCCTTGAAGTACTTGAAGTCCCCCGGCAGATGCCAGGGCATGGAGTTGTCGATGCCGATCACACGGTTCTCGGCGTGAGCCGCGATCAGGCTGAGGGGGAGTGATGTATTCATGCCAGCGAGGATAGCACCGGGCGTGTGGGTTATGCTTCTGCCCTGACCTGTGCAATGGAAGACCTTGTGACCGCACCGACTCCACTGGACAAACGCTGGCTGACCGAAGCGGTCCGCCTGCGCGAAGAACACGCCGGCCTGCTGGAAGACCAGGCCGCCAACCGTCATGCGCGCCAGCGCGGCGGCGACTTGGCGGCGCGCATCGAAAGCCGGGCGCTGTTCCTGGCCGAACGCGACGGCATGGCCACGGCCCTGCGCCACTGGAAACAGGGCGCACGCCTGGCGGTGCTGGCCCTGCTGCTGCTAGCCGTGCTCAGCGGCGCCGGCCTGGCCCTGGCGGCGCTTGGCGACGGCCAGCGCCCGGTCAACGTCTTCTGGGCGTTGGGCAGCCTGCTGGGGCTGAACCTGCTGACGCTGCTGGGCTGGGCCATTGGTTTTGCCCTCAGTGGCGAACACGGTGCGGGGTTGGGCCGTTTGTGGCTATGGCTGAGTGAGCGCTTCGCCCGCGATGCCAAGGCCGCGCACCTGGGCCCGGCACTGCTGGTACTGCTGCAGCGCCAGCGCCTCAACCGCTGGCTGCTAGGCCTGCTGGTACACAGCCTGTGGCTGCTGGCGATGCTCTGCGCGCTGGGCATGCTGCTGGCTCTACTGGCCACCCGTCGCTATGGCTTCGTGTGGGAAACCACCCTGCTCGCCGCCGACCCGTTCATCCAACTCACCCAGGCGCTGGGCGCGCTGCCTTCGCTGCTGGGCTTTGCCGTGCCCGACGAGGCCATGATCCGCGCAAGTGGCGACAGCCAGCCGGCCCTCGACGTGGCGCGCCAGGCCTGGGCCAGCTGGCTGCTCGGCGTGGTGCTGGTATATGGCCTGTTGCCCCGCGCTCTGCTGGCCGGGTTGTGCCTGTGGCGCTGGCGCCAGGGCCGCCAGCGCCTGACCCTGGACCTGAGCCTGCCGGGTTACGCCCAACTGCGCGAAGCGCTGATGCCGCGCAGCGAGCGCATCGGCGTGCAGGACGCGGCCCCCGAGGCGTTGCCAGGGTTCGCCGCCGAGCAGTTGCAAAGCGCCAGCAGCGGCGCCCTGCTGGTGGGCCTGGAACTGGACGACCAGCAGCCCTGGCCACCCCGCCTGCCCCCAAGCGTGACCGATGCCGGCGTGCTCGACAGCCGCGAGTCGCGCAACCGCCTGCTCGAGCAACTCAGCCGCTTTCCGCCGGCACGCCTGGCCATCGCCTGTGACCCGCGCCGCTCGCCCGACCGCGGCAGCCTGGCGCTGCTCGCCGACCTGGCGCGCAATGCTGGTGCCACAAGGGTCTGGCTGCTGCAGGCAGCACCCGGCCAGGCGCTGGACGCTCGGCGCCTGGGCGACTGGCATGAAGCCCTCGAGCGGCTGGGCCTGCCCTATGCCGACACCTCACCGCTGACCTGGCTGGAGCATGGCCATGACTGAGCCGCTGAAATTGGCCGTGGTCGGCCACACCAACGTTGGCAAGACCTCCCTGCTGCGCACCCTGACCCGCGACGTGGGCTTCGGCGAGGTGTCCCACCGCCCCAGCACCACTCGCCATGTCGAAGGCGCGCGGCTGTCGGTGGACGGCGAACCGTTACTGGAGCTTTACGACACGCCAGGGTTGGAGGACGCCATCGCCTTGCTCGACTACCTGGAGCGGCTGGAGCGCCCGGGCGAGCGCCTGGACGGCCCTGCCCGCCTCGAGCGGTTCCTGCAAGGCAGCGAAGCGCGCCAGCGTTTCGAGCAGGAGGCCAAGGTGCTGCGCCAGTTGCTGGCCAGCGACGCCGGCTTGTATGTGATCGATGCCCGCGAGCCAGTGCTGGCCAAGTACCGCGACGAACTGGAGGTGCTGGCCAGTTGCGGCAAGCCACTGTTGCCGGTGCTCAACTTTGTCGCCAGCCACCAGCACCGCGAGGCGCAATGGCGCGAAGCCCTTGCCCGGCTTGGCCTTCACGCGTTGGTACGGTTCGACAGCGTAGCCCCACCCGAGGACGGCGAACGCCGCCTGTACGAAAGCCTGGCCCTGCTGCTGGAAAGCGCCCGCCCGGCCTTGCAACGGCTGATCGACGACCAGCAGGCCCAACGCCTGGCCCGCCAGCACAGCGGCAAGCGCCTGATTGCCGAACTGCTGCTGGACTGCGCTGCCTGCCGGCGCAGCGTCGATGCCGAACCGGCGGCCGAAGCCCGGGCCATCGAAGCGCTGCGCCAGGATATTCGTCAGCGTGAGCAACGGTGTGTCGAAGCCCTGCTCAAGCTGTATGCCTTCCGCCGCGACGATGCCCACGCCAGCGACCTGCCGCTGCTGGATGGGCGCTGGGGCGATGACCTGTTCAACCCCGAAACCTTGAAGCTGCTGGGCGTACGCCTGGGCAGCGGCGTAGCCGCCGGCGCAGCGGCAGGTGCCGGGGTCGACTTGCTGGTTGGCGGGCTTACCCTGGGGGCAGCGGCCCTGGCCGGGGCGCTGGCCGGCGGTGCGTTGCAGACGGCGCGCAACTATGGCGCGCGCTTGCTGGGCAAACTCAAGGGCAAGCGCGAGTTGACCGTGGACGATACGGTGTTGCGCTTGCTGGCCTTGCGTCAGCAGCAGTTGATGGTGGCCCTGGACAGCCGCGGGCATGCAGCGCAGGACAGCATCAGGCTGGGTGAGCTGGATGAAAAGGCCTGGCGTGAGGGCAAGCTGCCAGAGGCACTGGTCAGGGCGCGGGCGCATCCACAGTGGTCCACCCTGAACCCGGGGGCGAAGCTGAACCAGGCCGAGCGCCAGGAACAGCTGGAGGCGCTGGTGTCTCAGTTTTGAACGGGCGGCGAGCCTGAACCGCCCCATACGCACCAGGCAGGCCTTTATTTGCGCAGCAGGCGCAAACCGTTGAACACCACCAGAAGGCTCACGCCCATGTCGGCAAATACCGCCATCCACAGGGTGGCCATGCCGGCAAAGGTGATCGCCAGGAATATGGCCTTGATGCCCAGCGCCAGAACGATGTTCTGCAGCAGGATCGCCCCGCTTTGCCGCGACAACCGAACGAAGGCCGGGATTTTCCGCAAGTCATCGTCCATCAGCGCCACATCGGCGGTTTCGATGGCGGTATCGGTGCCGGCCGCGGCCATGGCGAAACCGATCTCGGCACGGGCCAGTGCCGGCGCATCGTTGATGCCGTCACCGACCATACCCACCCGGTGGCCCTGGGCGTACAAGGCTTCAATGCTTTGCAGTTTGTCGGCCGGCAGCAGGTTGCCCTCGGCGCGGTCGATGCCTACTACGGCGGCAATGGCCTGGGCGGTGTGCGGGTTGTCACCGGTCAGCATCACCGTCTTGATGCCCAGCTCATGCAGTTCGGCAATCGCCTGACGGCTGCTTTCCTTGACCGTGTCGGCCACTGCAAACAGCGCCAGCGGGCCGCTGCGGTCGAGTAGCAGGACCACGGTCTTGCCCTGGCGCTCCAGCCCATCCAGGCGGGCCTCCAACTCGGGCGAACACAGCCCCAGTTCCTCGACCAGGCGGTGATTGCCCAAGTGGTAGACCTGGCCGTCGATGGTGCCACGCACGCCCCGCCCGGCCAGGGCGGCAAAGTCGTCGACCTCGCTCAAGGCCAGGCCTTGTTGCCTGCCGAACTGGGCGATGGCTCGCGACACCGGGTGGTCCGAACGCTCGCCCAGGCTGGCGGCCAAGGCCTGGGCGCGGCCTTCGAACAGCGGCGCCAGCACCTCGGCGTCGGTCTGGGCGGGTTTGCCATGGGTGATGGTGCCGGTCTTGTCCAGGGCCAGGAAGTCCAGGTGGCGGCCGCCTTCCAGGTAGATGCCCCCTTTGACCAGAATACCCTTGCGCGCAGCGGCGGCCAGGCCGCTGACGATGGTCACCGGGGTGGAGATCACCAGGGCGCACGGGCACGCCACCACCAGCAGCACCAAGGCGCGGTACACCCAGTCGAACCAGGCACCGGCCATGAACAGCGGCGGCACCACCGCCACGGCCAAGGCGATGGCGAACACCACCGGCGTGTAGATGCGCGAGAAGCGGTCGACGAAGCGCTGGGTCGGCGCCCGTGCCCCTTGCGCCTGCTCCACAGCCTTGATGATCCGGGCCAGGGTCGACTGCCCGGCAGCAGCGGTCACGCGAAACTCCAGCGCCCCTGCCTGGTTGATGGTGCCGGCAAACAACTTGTCGCCGACCGCCTTCTCCACGGGCAGGCTTTCGCCGGTGATCGGCGCCTGATCGACGCTGGATTGCCCACTGGTCACTTCACCGTCCAGGCCAATGCGCTCGCCAGGGCGCACCCGCACCTGTGCACCGATGGCTACCTCACGCACTGGCACCTCACGCCACTGGCCATCGGCTTGCTGCACCGTCGCCATGTCCGGCGTCAGTTGCATCAGGCCGCTGATGGCATTGCGCGCACGGTCCAGCGAGCGGGCTTCGATCAGCTCGGCGATGGTGAACAGCACCATCACCATGGCTGCCTCCGGCCACTGCCCGATCAATACCGCACCCGTGACGGCGATGCTCATCAGGGCGTTGATGTTGAGGTTGCGGTTTTTCAGGGCGATCCAGCCCTTTTTATAGGTGCCCAGACCGCAGCCGAGTATGGCTGCGAGTGCCAGCGCGGCCACCACCCACTCCGGCGCAAGCGCAGAAAAGTGCACGATTTCCGCGGCGATTGCCGCAGTACCCGCCAACGCCAGCGGCCACCAACGGGTTTTCGCCGGTGCCGATGCGCTGGCGCTGCCGTCGTCTTCGGCGCCCAGCGGCTCGGCTTTCATGCCCAAGCTGTCGATAGCCCGCTCGATTTCGGCGGTACCACCCAGGGTGTGGCGCACGCCAAGCACGCGGTTGATCAGGTTGAATTCCAATTGCTCGACGCCAGCCAGCTTGCCGAGCTTGTCCTGGATCAAGGTCTGCTCGGTGGGGCAGTCCATGGCATCGATGCGGAAGCGGCTGAGGTGCGCGTGGCCACTGGCCTGCTCGCTCAACTGCACCAGCGCCGGCGCAGCTTCGGCACTGCAGCAGCTGTGCCCATGGGCAGCATGACCATGGTCGTCTTCGCCATGGGCATGATCGTGGTGGTGACCGTGCTTGTGTTCGTGGCTGACAGGCTGGTTCATGGGGGGTCCTTAAAGTGAGCCTGTTGCCAAGTGAACACCCTGTAGCCACTATAGGGTCAAGCCATTAGCGGGGAATTTGGTAATGAAGATCGGTGAACTGGCCAAAGCCACTGACTGTGCAGTGGAAACCATCCGCTATTACGAGCGGGAAAACCTGCTGCCCGCACCTGCGCGCAGCGACGGCAACTACCGCCTCTACACCCAGGCGCATGTCGAGCGGCTGACGTTCATCCGCAATTGCCGCACGCTGGACATGACCCTCGATGAAATCCGCAGCCTGCTAAGCCTGCGCGACAGCCCGGCTGACGCGTGCGGCAGCGTCAACGCGCTGATCGACGAGCATATCGAGCATGTGCAGGCGCGTATCGACGGGCTGGTAGCGTTGCAGGCGCAGTTGGTAGAACTGCGCCGGCGCTGCAGCGCACAGGGGGCAGAATGCGCGATCTTGCAGCAACTGGAGACGAATGGTGCGGTAACGGTGCCGGAAACCGAGCACTCGCACGTGGGCCGCAGCCACGGGCATTGAGGAACACGATCTCCCGTAGGAGCGGCTTCAGCCGCGAACACCGGCAAAGCCGGTGCCAGCCACCGCGTCGCCTGCTTCGCGGGCACGCCCGCTCCCACAGGTTAGGGTGCTGGCTTCAAGCTCACGCTGCAGATGTAGGAGCGGCCTTGTGTCGCGAAAGGGGCGCAAAGCGCCCCCGGCCATCCCAGGACCTACACCGCCATCGGCGCTGTCATCGGCGCATGATGCTCATAGCCTTCCAGCCAGAAATCACTCGGCTCGATCTTCTCCAGCCACTCGGGCTCGTACTTGCCCGTTTCGGCAAACGCCGGCACCCGGTCACTGATCACCAGCTTCGGCGCTTCCAGCGGCTCGCGCTTGAGCTGCTCGTTGAGCATGTCCAGGTGGTTTTCATACACGTGGGCATCGCCGATAAAGTAGGTGAACCAGCGCGGGGTGTACCCGGTCAGGCGGCCGAACAGGGCCAGCAGCGCCGCACCTTCGGTAAGGTTGAACGGTGTCCCCAGGCCCAGGTCGTTGGAACGGATGTAGAGCGTCAGGGAAATTTCCCTGGTCTCGACATTCGGATGGAACTGGTACAGCAGGTGGCACGGCGGCAGCGCCATCTCGTCGAGCTGCGCGCAGTTCCAGCCGTGGAACAGGATGCGCCGGCTGCCCGGGTCGTTGGCGATGGTGTCCAGGCACTGGCGCACCTGATCGATAGCCTTGTACAGGATGACGAAGGCGACACCGTCTTCCTCGTCCTGGGCGATACGGCGGAAGCCCGCCTGCTCGGCCATGGCGATAGCGGCAGGGTTGCCCAGCGGGATGCGCTTGTAGCCAGGCCACTGGCGCCACTGCACGCCATAGATTTCACCCAGGTCATCATGGCCCTGGCGGAACGGGTTGGCCAACCACTGGGCGTTTTCGTTGGCATTCTGGTCCCACACCTTGCAGCCCAGCTCGCGGAACTCACCGGCGTTCTTCACGCCACGCAGAAAGCCGACCATCTCGCCGATCGCCGACTTGAACGCCAGCTTGCGCGTGGTAATGGCCGGGAAGCCCTTCTGCAGGTCGAAACGCAGCATTGCACCCGGCAGGCTGATGGTGCGGATGCCGGTGCGGTTGCCCTGCAGCGTGCCGTTTTCGATAACGTCGCGGACCAGGTCCAGATACTGTTTCATGGCTTACCTGTAGCAGATACGGCAGGGGGATCGCCCCTGCCGTGGGATTAATCAGGCGGGATTCGCCGTGGGCTTGCGATTATAAGCCCACCAGATCAGGCCGAGGCCAGCGAGGATCATCGGCACGCAGAGAATCTGACCCATGGTCAGCCAGCCCCACGCCAGATAGCCCAGCTGGGCGTCCGGTACGCGAACGAACTCGACGATGAAACGGAAAATGCCGTAGAACAGCGCGAACATGCCGGACACGGCCATGGTCGGCCGCGGCTTGCGCGAGAACAGCCAGAGGATCACGAACAGAGCCACGCCTTCCAGCGCAAATTGATAGAGCTGCGACGGGTGGCGCGGCAGTTGCGCGGGGTCGCTGAAGGGCGGGAAGATCATCGCCCACGGCACGTCGGTCGGCTTGCCCCACAATTCGGCGTTGATGAAGTTGCCGATACGCCCGGCGCCCAGGCCGATCGGCACCAGCGGCGCGACGAAGTCCATCAGCTCGAAGAACGACTTGTTGTTGCGCTTGCCGAACCACAGGGCTGCCAGCATCACCCCAATGAAGCCGCCGTGGAACGACATGCCACCCTTCCACACCTCGAAGATCAAGGTCGGGTTGGCCAGGTAGGCGTGCAGGTCGTAGAACAGCACGTAGCCCAGGCGGCCACCGACGATTACCCCCATCGACAGCCAGAACACCAGGTCGGAGAGCTTTTCACGGGTCCAGGTCGGGTCGAAACGGTTCAGCCGACGCGAGGCCAGCAACCAGGCGCCACCGATGCCGATCAGGTACATCAGGCCGTACCAGTGAATTTTCAGCGGGCCAATGGCCACGGCCACGGGGTCTATCTGCGGGTAAGGCAGCATGGAACTTCCTCTCGATTCAAATCAAAAAGCTGAGGCCAACACAGAACAGCACGGCTGCGAACAGGCGTTTC
Source organism: Pseudomonas sp. TJI-51 (assembly GCF_000190455.2). NCBI lineage: Bacteria > Pseudomonadati > Pseudomonadota > Gammaproteobacteria > Pseudomonadales > Pseudomonadaceae > Pseudomonas > Pseudomonas sp. TJI-51. Next base: position 7,402 of record NZ_AEWE02000174.1, on the reverse strand, counting down.
AACAGGCGCGGCGACAGCTTGTGCGCCAGGCGCGCGCCAAAGCGGGCGAAAAACATGCTGGTCACGGCAATGCCGACCAGCGCCGGCAGGTACACGTAACCCAGGCTGTGGGGCGGCAAGTGCTGCTCATGCCAACCTAGCAGCATGAAGCTCAAGGCACTGGCCATGGCGATCGGCAGGCCGCAGGCAGAAGATGTGGCCACTGCCTGTTGCATGGGCAGGCTGCGCGAGGTCAGGAAAGGGACGGTCAGCGAGCCACCCCCAATGCCGAAAATGGCCGAGGCCCAACCGATCACGCCACCCGCGCCAACCAGCACAGGCTTGCCAGGCACACCATGGCTGGCCTTGGGCTTGAGGTCCAGGGCCATTTGCGCGGCGATGACCAGTGCGAAGACACCAATGATCTTCTGCAGGAGCGGGCCCTGGATCAGCGAGGCGGTCTTGGCGCCGACCCCGGCCCCCAGGAGGATGCCCAGGGTCATCCAGGCGAATATCGGCCATTGCACCGCACCCTTGCGGTGGTGTTCGAGCACGGCATTGATCGAGGTGAACACGATGGTCGCCAACGACGTACCCACCGCCAGGTGGGTCAGTACCGAGGCGTCAAAACCCTGCAGGGTGAAGCTGAACACCAGCACCGGCACGATGATGATGCCGCCGCCCACGCCGAACAGCCCCGCCAGCACGCCGGCACAGGCGCCCAATAGCAGATAGAGCACGAATTCCATTCGGCATCCCCGAGAAATCAATCAGGCATGGTAACGGAAGCCGGGTTCGAGGCTCTAGTGAAGTCTGTGTCAGGATGGATCCTGCCCGCAGCTGTGGGTACAGTGGCAGAAAACACAGAGGCCTGACCGATGTGCCTGATCGTATTCGCCTGGCGGCCGGGGCACGCCCTGCCGCTGATCGTCGCGGCCAACCGCGACGAATTCTACGCCCGCCCTGTCCAGGCCCTGGCGGCCTGGGAGGATGCGCCCGGGGTGCATGCCGGGCGGGACCTGGAGGCCGGTGGCACCTGGCTGGGCGTGGGCCCACAGGGGCGCTTTGCGGCGCTGACCAATATCCGTGACCCGCGGCAGGCGCAGGGGCCCCGCTCGCGCGGCGAGCTGGTGGCGGGGTATCTACGGGGTGAGCTGGGGGTTGAGGCTTACCTGGACGAGGTGGCCAGCCGTAGCGGGCAGTATTCGGGGTTCAACCTGCTGGTGGGTGATGGGCGCCAGCTGGGTTACCTGCATGGCCCAGACGTGGCGCCGCGCCTGCTGGAAGCCGGGGTGTACGGGCTGTCCAATGCCGGGCTGGATACCCCATGGCCAAAGCTGGTGAAGGCGCGAAGCGGGCTGCAGAGGTTGCTGGAAACGCCGGAGCCACCACAGTTGCTGGCGCTGCTGGCCGATGGCGAGCCTGCAGCTGACGGGGAGCTACCGGACACCGGCGTGGGCATGGCGACCGAGAAGCTGCTGTCGAGTGTGTTTATTGCCAGCCAGAGTTATGGGACACGCGCGAGTACTGTGCTGATTGTGGATGATCAGGGCAGAAGGCGCCTGATCGAGCGCAGTTTCGGGCCGTTTGGTGGGCACTTGGGGGAGGTTGAGCTGTCGGTCTGAACAGCGCCTTTCGTGGGAGCGGGCGTGCCCGCGAAGAGGCCCGAACAGGCAACCCCCCCCTTACAGGGTTTTATTGGCCCCAGGCCCGATCATCCGCGCCAGCCCCAGGTTTTTCAGCGCCAGCTGCAACGAGCTGTGGATAACTTGCGGGTTGTCGTGGCTCAAGGCTTCGACCAGCAGCTCCTTGGCCTTGCCCATGTTCACCTGGCGCAGCATCCACTTCACCTTGGGCAGGTTGGTGGCGTTCATCGACAGGCTGTCGAAGCCCATCGCCATCAACAGGATCGCTGCCGCGGGGTCACCCGCCATCTCGCCGCAGATGCTGACCGGTTTGCCCTCGCCATGGGCATCACGCACCACGGTATTCAGCGCCTGCAGCACCGCCGGGTGCAAGTAGTCGTACAGGTCGGCGACCCGTGGGTTGTTGCGGTCCACGGCCAGCAGGTACTGGGTGAGGTCGTTGGAACCGACCGACAGGAAATCCACCTGCCGCGCCAGCTCCTTGGTCTGGTACACCGCCGCAGGGATCTCCACCATGACGCCAACCGGCGGCATCGGCACGTCGGTGCCTTCGTCGCGCACCTCGCCCCAGGCCCGGTGAATCAGGTGCAGCGCCTCTTCCAGCTCGTGAATACCGGAAATCATCGGCAGCAGGATGCGCAGGTTGTTCAGGCCCTCGCTGGCTTTGAGCATGGCGCGGGTCTGCACCAGGAAGATTTCCGGGTGGTCGAGGGTCACACGGATGCCGCGCCAGCCGAGGAACGGGTTGTCTTCTTTGATCGGGAAATACGACAGCGCCTTGTCGCCACCAATGTCGAGGGTGCGCATGGTCACCGGCAGTGGGTGGAAGGCCGCCAATTGCTCACGGTAGATGGCCAGCTGCTCTTTTTCGCTGGGGAAGCGCTGGTTGATCATGAACGGCACTTCGGTGCGGTACAGGCCCACCCCTTCGGCACCGCGTTGCTGGGCCCGAGCCACATCGGCCAGCAGGCCGGTATTGACCCACAACGGCATGCGGTGGCCGTCAGGGGTGATGCAGGGCAGCTCGCGCAGGGCATCCAGGCCCTGGGCCAACTGGCGCTCTTCCTCGACCACGTCGCTGTACTGCTTGCGCAGCACTTCGCTCGGGTTGGTGAACACCTCGCCCTTGTAACCGTCGACGATCAGCTCGATGCCGTCGACCTTGGAGTAAGGCAGGTCGACCAGGCCCATCACCGTGGGGATACCCATGGCACGGGCCAGAATGGCAACGTGGGAGTTGCCCGACCCCAGTACCGACACCAGGCCGACCAGCTTGCCTTCCGGCACTTCGCCGAGCATTGCCGGGGTCAGCTCTTCACTGACCAGGATGGTGTTGTCGGCGTAGACCAGCGACTGCGAGCGGGCCTCTTGCAGGTAGGCCAGCAAACGCCGGCCCAGGTCCTTCACGTCGGAGGCACGCTCGCGCAGGTAGTCGTCGTCCATCAGCTCGAAACGGTTGACGTGCTCGCCGACCACCTGGCGCAGGGCGCCCTGGGCCCACTGGCCGGTCTTGATGACCGCGGTCACCTCGCCGCCCAGCGCTGCGTCTTCGAGCATCATCAGGTACACATCGAACAGGGCGCGCTCTTCCGGGCGCAGTTGCGTCGCCAGTTTGGCCGACAGCTTGCGCATGTCTTCGCGCACGCCTTCAAGGGCGTTTTCGAACAGCTTGAGCTCGGCGTCGATGTCATCGACGGCCTTGTCGGGCACCACTTCGAGGTCGGCAGGCGGCAACATGACCACGGCACGCCCTACGGCAGCGCCTGGCGAGCCAGGCACGCCAACGAAACGCGCTTCCTGGATGCCCTTGCCCTGCCGGCCCAGGCCACGGATCGAGCCGGTGGCCTCGGCGTGGGCGATAACCCCGGCAAGCTGGGCGCTCATGGTGACCAGGAACGCTTCTTCGCCCTCGTCGAACTGGCGGCGCTCCTTCTGCTGGATGACCAGCACCCCGACCACGCGGCGGTGGTGAATGATCGGTGCACCCAGGAACGAGGCGAATCGCTCTTCGCCAGTTTCGGCAAAGTAGCGGTAACGCGGGTGGTCGGCGGCGTTTTCCAGGTTCAGCGGCTCTTCGCGGGTACCGACCAGGCCGACCAGGCCTTCGTTGGGCGCCATGCTGACCTTGCCGATGGAGCGTTTGTTCAGGCCTTCGGTGGCCATCAGCACGAAGCGATTGGTTTCCGGGTCAAGCAGGTACACCGAGCAGACCTGGCTGCCCATGGCCTCCTTGACGCGCAAGACAATGATCCCCAACGCCGACTTGAGATCTTTGGCGGAGTTTACTTCCTGGACGATCTTGCGCAGCGTATTGAGCATGGCTCGGGGTCGAACTCCGTCGTCAGTCGCGCGTCAGAAGACGCGGTGCTAGCTCTTTCAGGGCGCGCCGGTATACCTCGCGCTTGAATGTCACAACCTGGCCCAGCGGGTACCAATAGCTCACCCAACGCCAGCCGTCGAACTCCGGCTTGCCGGTGAGGTCCATTCTTACCCGTTGTTCGTTGCTGACCAGGCGCAGCAGGAACCACTTCTGCTTCTGGCCGATGCACAGCGGCTGGCTGTGGGTCCGCACCAGGCGCTGCGGTAAACGATAACGCAACCAGCCACGGGTGCAGGCAAGAATTTCCACATCATCGCGTTCAAGGCCAACTTCTTCGTTCAGCTCGCGGTACAGGGCATCTTCCGGCGTTTCGTCAGGGTTGATACCACCCTGGGGAAATTGCCAGGCATCCTGGTTGATCCGTCGAGCCCATAGCACCTGCCCGGCATCATTCGTGAGAATGATCCCGACATTGGGGCGAAAACCATCCGGGTCGATCACGGCAGCAACCTCGCAAACGCATGTCACCGCATTGTTCCACAAAGCTTGCGAGCGCAGCAACGCGCCCGCCACGCTTATGTGCCGCGGCGTGAAAACTCCTTGTTCGGTGAAGGCAAGGTGATGCAGGCAAGCGTTGGCCGCTGCTTAGTCAGACTGGCTTGGCGCCCATCAGCCCGGCAATGGACAGCAGGCAGACGCCACTGAACACCGCCAGCGCCAAGGTGAAGCGCAACCCTACCGGCTCGGCCTTGCGCAGCCGGTTCAGCCGCACCAGCAGCCACCACACGGCAAACGCACCAAGCGTATAGATGACGCTGGACGCCAGCACCCAGGTCTGCCCCAGCGGCCAACCGACCAGGTGCACCAGCCACCAGCCGGTGAACGGCATGCTTACCAGGCACAGCACCATTACCAGCCACACGAACACCAGCGGCCGGCGCAGCAGCTTGGCATAGGCCTGCGCATCGCCCTGGCGGCGGGCGCGCACGGTCCACACCGCCAGGCCCAGGGCACCCAGCAGCAGGAGTGCGGTGGCGATGATGTGCAGTGTTTTCAGAGTGGTCAGATGTTCCATGTGTGCGTTGTCCTTGAGCAGGCCTTAGGCCCAGCTTAGCTGCTCAGCCCAGGAACAGCTTGTAAGCCGGATTCTCGGTTTCGTCCCAGTAGGGGTAACCAATCTTGGCCAGTGCCGCTGGCACCAGGTGACGCTCGTCTTCCGGCACCTGCAGGCCCGCCACCACACGCCCGTCTGCCGCGCCGTGGTTACGGTAGTGGAACATCGAGATATTCCAGCGCCCACCCAGCTTGTCGAGGAAATTGAACAGCGCCCCCGGCCGTTCCGGGAACTCGAAGCGCAGCACCATTTCATCGCTGGCGCCAGCCGAGTGGCCGCCGACCATATGACGAATGTGCAACTTGGCCAGCTCGTTGTCGGTCAGGTCCGTTACCGGGAAACCCTGCTCGCTCAAATGCTGCACCAGGGCTGCGCGCGGGTCGTTTTCCGGGTGGGTCTGCACGCCCACGAAGATATGCGCCTCGTCCGAGGTGTGCTTGCGGTAGTTGAACTCAGTGATCTGGCGTTTGCCAATCGCCTGGCAGAACGCCTTGAAGCTGCCCGGGCGTTCAGGAATGGTAACGGCGATGATCGCCTCGCGCTTTTCACCCAGTTCGGCACGCTCGGCCACATGGCGCAAGCGGTCGAAATTGACATTGGCGCCGGAGTCGATTGCCACCAGGGTCTGGCCAGTCACGCCGTACAGTTCGACGTAACGCTTGATGCCCGCCACACCCAACGCGCCGGCAGGCTCGGTGATCGAGCGGGTATCGTCGTAGATATCCTTGATTGCGGCACAGATTTCATCGGTGCTGACCGTGACCACTTCATCCACATGGTGGCGGCAGATATCGAAGGTGTGCTGGCCGATCTGCGCCACCGCCACGCCGTCGGCGAACAGCCCGACCTGCGGCAGCACCACGCGCTCACCCGCGGCCATGGCCGCCTGCAGGCAGTTGGAGTCATCCGGTTCTACACCAATTACCTTGATTTCCGGACGCAGGTACTTCACGTAGGCGGCAATACCGGCGATCAGGCCACCGCCGCCCACCGGCACGAAGATCGCGTCCAGCTGGCCAGGGTGCTGGCGCAGGATTTCCATGGCCACGGTGCCCTGCCCGGCGATGGTGTGCGGGTCATCGTAAGGGTGGACATAGACCAGGCCCTTTTCATCGACCAGCTTCAGCGAATAAGCCAGCGCCTCGGGGAACGAGTCGCCATGCAGCACCACCTTGCCGCCACGCGAGCGCACGCCTTCGACCTTGATCTCCGGGGTGGTCTTGGGCATCACGATGGTGGCCTTGATGCCCATTTCGCGCGCGGCCAGGGCCAGGCCCTGGGCGTGGTTGCCGGCCGAGGCAGTGACCACGCCGCGCGCCAGTTCTTCCGGGGTCAGCTGGGCCAGCTTGTTGTACGCCCCGCGGATCTTGAACGAGAACACCGGCTGCAGGTCTTCGCGCTTGAGCAGAATCTGGTTGCCCAGGCGCTTGCTCAGTTGCCCGGCGCTCTGCAACGGGGTTTCGACGGCAACGTCATAGACGCGCGAGGTGAGGATCTTCTTGACGTACTGTTCGAGCATCGGGAAAGCATCACTGGGCCGCGGGACAAGGGCTGGAAGTCTACCCCAGCGCTACGTCGGGCGACCACAGCAAAGCCGTGCGAGCCGTTATACTAGGCAACTTTGAAACCGCCCTGCCCCTTCCGGAGCCCGCATGACCCAGGATCAACTCAAACAGGCCGTCGCCCAGGCCGCTGTCGACTTCATTCTGCCCAAGCTGGATGAAAAGAGCGTCGTCGGCGTCGGTACCGGTTCGACCGCCAACTTCTTCATCGATGCCCTGGCTCAGCACAAGACCGCCTTCGACGGTGCCGTCGCCAGCTCCGAGGCCACGGCCCAGCGCCTGAAGGGGCATGGTATTGCGGTGTACGAACTGAACAGCGTCAGCGAGCTGGAGTTCTACGTGGACGGCGCCGATGAAAGCGACGCGCACCTGAACCTGATCAAGGGCGGCGGCGCAGCCCTGACCCGTGAGAAGATCGTTGCAGCAGTAGCCAAGACCTTCATCTGCATCGCCGATGCCAGCAAGCTGGTGCCGGTGCTGGGCGCCTTCCCACTGCCGGTCGAGGTGATCCCGATGGCCCGTAGCCACGTGGCCCGCCAACTGGTCAAGCTGGGCGGCGACCCGGTGTACCGCGAGGGTGTGGTGACCGACAACGGCAACGTGATCCTCGATGTGTACAACCTGCAGATCACCAACCCGGTGGAGCTGGAAGCACAGATCAACGCCATTGTTGGCGTGGTGACCAACGGCCTGTTCGCGGCGCGGCCGGCGGACCTGCTGTTGCTGGGTACTGCTGAAGGTGTGAAGACCCTGACGGCCAATTAAACCGCTTCGCGGGTAA